>SLHU01000350.1 GCA_007135995.1 Clostridiales bacterium
TCGGTACCACGTACCGAAACGGAAGCATGGGAGGCAGCATGCGGCACGAGGCAGATGATTTAGAATGGACTCTGGAAGCTTTTCATCCCTGGGTACCGCTGCTCGGACGCGGCATGGAAACCGGAGCACGTCCGGTCAGCCTTATTGGCGTTATTCCGGCTCGTGTTCCAGGCAGTGTGCATGGAGACCTTTACCGGGCCGGACTGATTGAAAACCCATATCGTGATCAGGCGAGCATCCACTGCGAATGGATTGAAAACCGCTGGTGGATGTACAGGACAACCATACAGTCACCTGTAAAGCGTTCTCGTATAGAGAATGGGAGGCTGGAGCTGGTTTTTCCAGGTCTGGATTGTGATGCTGACATTTATGCTGACGGAAAATGTGTTGCCAGTTCGGGCAATATGTTCGTACCGGTCTGTATTGATCTGACCGACTGCCTGCTGCATCAAGATTCGGTTGAACTTGCAGTCTTATTTCGCGGGGTTCCGGATGAGATGGGGCAAATTGGCAAAACCAGTCTGACCAGAACTCAGAAAGCCCGCTTCAATTATAAATGGGACTTTTCCACTCGCCTGATCAATATCGGCATCTGGAAGCCGCCTTATTGGCAGGAACGGCGAGCCGCCGCTTTGGAGCAAATTCATAGTCAGACAGATTATGATTCAGTCAGCGGCCAGGGGACAATCTCGATATCCGCAAACATGCAGTTTAATGGGGAAAAACCGTCAGACGCTGCTGCAGAAGTACGGGTCGTGCAGCCTGACGGCCGGCGTAACAGCTATCCGCTGAGTATCAGCCGTTCAGGCCAGGTATATGGGCAGATCGTCCTGCCGGACGCCCGGCCCTGGTTTCCTCACAATATGGGTGAGCAGCCGCTGTATGAGCTGCAGATCAGCTTATTTGCCGGAGGTGAACGCGTTGACCGGCAGATTGTAAATACTGGCATCAGGCGTCTGCGATATCAGCGCAATCCGGGATCTCCCGCCGATGCTCTGCCTTATACCTTCCTGATCAATGGTCAGCCCGTCTATGTGAAAGGGGTCAATATGACTCCCCTTGATCACCTGTACGGAGAAGTGGATCAGGTTCAGTACAGGCGCTTGCTCTATACCGCCAGACATCTGAACATCAATCTGGTTCGTGTCTGGGGCGGCGGGATCATTGAGACACCGTCTTTTTATGATCTTTGCGACCAGCTGGGGATCCTCGTCTGGCAGGAGTTTATCCAAAGCAGTTCGGGCATTGACAATATACCGGCGACGTCCCCGTCATTCATGCAGCTTTTGGCAGACAGTGCAACAGCTGCTCTTATTGAAAAAAGAAACCACGTCAGCCTGGTATGCTGGAGTGGCGGCAACGAGCTTATGGCAGCGGAAAATCAGCCGGTTGATCTCAACCATCCCAATATCGCCATGTTACATGAAAAGGTGAAAGAACTTGATCCGGAACGGCTGTTCTTGCCGACCTCGGCATCCGGACCGGTTGAATTTGTTACCACGGAAAAAGGTGTCAGCCATGATGTGCACGGACACTGGAAGTATCTTGGGAATCCGCAGCACTACGCGTTTTACTGCCAGTGTGACCATTTGTTTCACAGTGAATTCGGAGCGGACGGCATGACGAACAAAACAGCTTTGGAACGTCTGCTTTCAGATCCTGACCCTGGCTCAGTTCTGGCCGGGAATCCGGTTATGTGGATCCATCGGGCAGAATGGTGGGACACAAGAGAGCGGGACCGCGCTTTGTTTGGCTCCCTGCCGGAAGAAACGGCGCGTTTATGCCTTTCCAGCCAATGGGTCCAGGCGGAAGCAATCCGGTTCATACTGGAAGCAAACAGGCGCCGTCAGCCGGAGCAAAGCGGCAGTATCATCTGGCAGCTCAATGAACCCTGGCCCAATATAAGCTGCACCAATTTAGTTGATTATTATGGCGACTGTAAAATTGCCGCCAGTTGGGTCAGGCAGGCTTATCGGTCCACACATGTTTCTTTGGAATATAAGCGCCTGGAATATACCCCCGGCGGTTGTTTTGAGGCAGATCTTTATATCAGCACGGATGAACCTGTGAAAGAAAAGACGCTGTCGGCAGTGCTTTACTCCGGTAAAGGCAAGATTCTGGATCAGGTCTTTTTCCAGGCAGTTTCCTGCGCAGCTCACACCAGCTGCCGTGTCGGACAGGTGCGCTTTACCGTGCCCGATCAGCCGGACTGCCTGTTTTTCATTGCTGTCGGGTTTTCAGATTCTGCCGAAGTAAAACCAGCCGGGGCGACAACGCCTCTTTCTGTATCAAGCCGCCAGGTCTATATATTCTCTACGGATGACACCTATCCCTTACGGCCAGCCCTGAGCATGACAAAACCGGTCCTGGCTGTCTCAGTTGACAAGCTTTACAGACTCCCGCATGAGCACTGGCGAATATCATGCACGGTATCCAATCCTGACGCTTCACCAGCACTGCTTGTCCATATAGCGGAGAAAACAGGACACTATGTGACACTTCCTGACTTAAATGCCTTTTGCCTGTTTCCAGATGAAGCAGTATGCATCAACCTGACCTTGCTGCCCCGCCGCCCCTGCGGACTGCAGACATATGGACTCAAACAAGGAACCCCTGGACCAGAACCAGTGATCGACTGGCATTCTTTTTGACCGTACCACGTACCGAAAGGGAAGGGAACACTTCCTTTTCGGTACGTGGTACCAAAAGGGAAGATTGATTTTTCAATTGATTTTGTGTATGATGACTTTATCTTTCTTTGCGAAGAAGGGGAGGAGTACGGGTTAACCGGCCGTCAGAGAGTGGGATTCGCCAGGCTGAAAGATCCCTCGGTACGAAACGTCGGAAGGTCGTCCCGGAGCAAAGCGTGAGGATCGCGTCACGATCCGGAGAGTGCCTGCGTTCGCCTGTGGCAAAACGCGGGAAAACTGGTGGTACCACGGAAGGCACAGCTTTCGTCCAGTTATGGGTGAAGGCTTTTTTGTTGTCCGAAAAAGTTGATTTATCAGCCGGCAAAGCATCTTGAATGATGCCTGCGCCTGAAACAAGTCAGTGTAAAGACACTACAGATAAAGCAAAGGAGCACGACATGTCAGATACAATGAAAATGATAGCAGGCATACTGGGGATTATTCTGGCGGCTGTGGGTGTGGGCGTTGTTTATCTCGCACCGCGGATCGTTAAACGCAAAGGTTTGGATCAGCAAAAAAAAGTAGATACCCGCATCGCGGAAAACCTGACGGAAGAAGAGCTGGCGAAATACAAAAGCGATGGTGCGATTCTGGATGTTAAGCTGAAAGGCATGGCTCTGGCAGTACCGGGATTTATCCTGATTCTGATCGCGTTTCGTTGATCAGAAGTATGACCGGAAGAGCTGCAAAACCCCGTTTGGGGACATAAGTCCGTTATTTTTATCGCTGCCTGGAGGAAAGACATATGTCTAGAATTGATCAGATTGAGAAAAGTTTTGAACCGCAAAGTCATGAACACGCTATTTATGCCGGCTGGCAGGCAAAGGGCCACTTTACCCCGAAGCCAGACCCGGATAAAGAACCTTATACAATCGTGATTCCGCCGCCGAATATAACCGGTCAGCTGCACATGGGCCATGCGCTCGACAATACGCTGCAGGATATCCTGATCCGATTTAAGCGGATGCAGGGCTACGAAGCGCTCTGGCTGCCCGGCACAGACCATGCTTCAATTGCCACTGAGGCGAAAATAGTTGAGGCCATGCGGCAGGAAGGGCTTGACAAAGAAACACTGGGACGGGACGCTTTTCTGGAGCGGGCCTGGGCCTGGAAGGAAAAATATGGCGGCAGGATTATCGACCAGCTGAAACGCCTGGGCTTTTCATGTGACTGGACACGCGAGCGCTTCACGATGGATGAAGGCCTGTCGAAAGCAGTTCAGGAAGTCTTTGTCCGCCTTTTCGAAAAAGATCTGATCTACCGCGGCGAGCGGATTATCAACTGGTGCTCGCGATGCCTGACGTCAATATCAGATGCGGAAGTTAATTACGAAGAATTAGACGGCAGATTTTACCACATTCGCTATCCGCTCGCAGACGGCAGCGGCCATCTTGACCTGGCGACAACCCGCCCGGAAACGATGCTGGGAGACACCGCTGTAGCCGTGCATCCGGACGATGAACGTTATCAGCATCTGATCGGTAAAGAGGCGGTTCTGCCGCTGACCGGACGCACCATCCCGATTATCTCCGATACCTATGTTGCCCGTGAATTTGGTACCGGTGTTGTGAAAATCACGCCGGCGCATGATCCGAATGACTTTGAAGTTGGCCTGCGGCATGACCTTCCGACCTTAAATGTCATGACCGAGGACGCGAAGATTAATCAAAACGGCGGCCGTTATGCCGGGCTTGACCGCTACGAGGCCAGAAAACAGATTGTCAAAGATCTGGAAGCAGAAGGCCTGCTCATGAAAATTGAGCCGCATCAGCATAATGTGGGCTCGTGCTATCGCTGCAGCACAGTTGTAGAACCTCGTTTGTCTCTGCAGTGGTTCGTACGAATGAAACCGCTGGCTGAGCCGGCGATTGAGGCCGTCAGGCAAGGCGAGACCAAATTCGTGCCGGAGCGATTCGACAAAATCTATTTCAACTGGATGGAAAACATCAGAGACTGGTGCATTTCGCGTCAGCTGTGGTGGGGACACCGCATACCAGCCTGGTACTGCGAGGACTGCGGCGAAGCGATTGTAGGCCGTGAGACACCAGCATCCTGCCCGAAGTGCGAAAGCACCCGTCTGCGTCAGGACGACGATACACTCGATACCTGGTTTTCATCTGCACTGTGGCCTTTTTCAACGCTTGGCTGGCCGGAAGAAACTGAAGATTTCAAGTATTTCTACCCCACCAGTGTTCTGGTTACCGGTTACGATATCATCTTCTTCTGGGTGGCACGGATGCTTTTCTCAGCGTTGGAGCAGACAGGAAAGCCGCCTTTCCACACTGTGTTTATTCACGGCATTATTCGCGATGCTCAGGGTCGAAA
>SLHU01000338.1 GCA_007135995.1 Clostridiales bacterium
ATGACGTTTACTGTTCACTGGGCACGACCGCCTGGATTGCGTTTAATTCTGATCGGCCGCTGATTGACCCGCAGCAGCGGGTATTTAATATCATGAGTCTGGACGGTGATACATACGGTGTGTTCGGTACCATGCAGAATGCCGGCAAAGCTGTCTCCTGGGCGGTCAATGCCTTTGCTTTTGAAAACCCGAAAAACCTGGATCAGGCTGCTGCCGGCGTACCTGCCGGCAGTGACGGCATGATTTTTCTGCCTTATCTTGATGGCGAGCGGTCCCCCGTTTTTGATCCTGATGCCAGCGGCGTCTTTTTCGGACTGTCCGGCGCGCATCAGCGCGGCCATTTCGCCCGTTCAGTTCTTGAAGGAACTGCCTATGCGCTGAGAAGCATATTTGATGTTTTCACCTTGCGTACAGACTTGACTGACATGCGTCTGATCGGCGGGGGTGCCCGCTCTGATGTATGGCGGCAGATTCTGGCTGATGTGATGTCGGTCAACCTTTGGACTTTGAGCATTCCCGCAGCTGATGCAACTTCCATTGGCGCGGCGCTGGCTGCCGGGGCCGGCATCGGATTATATGCAGATCTGCCTGCCGCCGCTGCCCTGATCAAGACCGCGCAGCAGACATGTCCGGACAGCAGCTGCAAAGCTGTTTACAACCAGCGCTACGCTGTATATCAGCAGCTTTATCCCAGTTTAAAAGATCTTTTTTAAGGTTCCCTTCATAAAGGAAGCTCCGGCGCTTTCACAAAACGAACGACAGTAGATGCTGAAGGTTTTTTGATGTGTCTGCATCTGTACCTGGTTGATCAACGAAATCAGACCGCTTTAATCAGTTTCAAGATTGCTTTGTAAACAGCGTTATGACCTCTGCCATTGACCTGATTCGCAGTCCCGGTAAAATAAAGACCGCTGTCCTGGTGATAGAAGGCAAAAGATCCCGTCTGCCCCCAGAATCCCAGGATATTTCTGACAGGCTTGCCAGGTGACATGAACCAGGGTGTCCAGAGTTTTTCCAGGCCGATGCCAAAATACATCGTTGCCGGACGCGGCATGAAACGCCATTGTTTGAGCGCGTCAAGGTCTTTTGGATCAAAGAAGCGTCCGTTGAAAAACGCTTTGAGAAAAATCATGCATTCTTCAGCCGTGGAGACAATTCCTCCCTCCGACGTGATGGATGTCATGTACTTTGGCACATTCAGCACCTGCTTCTGATGGTAAAAAGAAACAGGTTTTTGATCCAGCGGATCACTGTAGGCATAGGTGTTTTTCAGCCCCAGCGGCTCAAACAGGTATGTATGGAATATATCCGCCATGCTTGTGCCGGTTATAACTTCCAGTATTTTACCGAGCAGCTGGTAATTTGTGTCGGAGTAGTCTGCTTTTCCCTTCTGTCCCGGGCGAAACTTTGGTGTCATCGTTTTAACAAATCCCAGTGTTTTTTCCAGTGTCCAAAAGCTGTCATGCCCGTCGAGCAGTTCATCCGCACCTGATTTTCCGCGGCTGTCTTTGCCAAAAAAGTAGTCAGGTATGCCTGATGTATTGCTGATCAGGTGCCTGACCGTAATCTGGCTGGTATAGTCCACACCTTTCAACACATGCAGCCCATCCAGAAAGCCCTCAGGAAAATAACTGGCAACGGGCGTTTCAAGGTCAAGCTGTTTTTTATTCATCAGCATCAGCACGACAGCGGTTATATAGAGCTTGGTGACGCTGGCAATAAAATAGTAGTCATCTGCTGTCATCCCGCCTGCGGCGCCGGTGACGGAAATCGTCTTCTTTTCATCTTCAACACGAAAAACGGCAGTGAATACATGTTTCTGATCCACCATTTTCTCTGTCATTTGATCCAGTAACTGCTGATTGATCATGTCCTTGTCCCTCCTCATTGTTCCTTCTTCATCTCTTCTTATCGATCGCAATATCGAAATCTTCTTTTTTTCTAAGCATGCCGTTCAGCACGTCAATACCTGTATCATCCAGTATTTTAATAATGGTCGCATCATCCAGAAGACCTTTATATATTTTTTTTCTGGCCAGCAAAGACAGCCCGGCCTGCATCGCCTGCATCTTGAGCAGCAGCAGCCGCAGCGACTCATCCGAAAACTGAGCCAGCTGCGGATCTTTTTTCATCTGGCTGATGATCCGCTTTTCATTTTCGGACTGACCCTGGTATCCATTCACATTTTTGATGACAATTTCATCAAACAGCCGCGGATACCGTTTGGCAAACAACACCGACGCAATACCGACATCCAGAAATGGATCACCCGAGTTCTGCTCAGCCAGAATCTGCTTGTTCACCTCAACGGATTTGCTGATCACCGCTTCCTTCAGCGCGTCCACATCTTTAAAGTTGACGTAAATCGGTGCGATTGAACTTCCCAGATGTTTTGCGATGTTCCGGATCGTCAGCTTCTCAAATCCTGATTCGCAGGCGATCTCAAATGCCGCGTCAATGATCTGGTCTTTTGTAAATTTTACTTTTGCCATGTCAGCCCTCCTGAATAATTGCATATCATATGATATATATCTATTGATATGTATCATATGATATGTAACTGGCTCTGTCAAGTATTTATAAGAAATTGTTCTGTTTTTTCTCATCATTTAACCGAATTAAAATCAGCAGCGTCTTTATGCAAAAACCCCGATCAGAATCCAAAGCCTAAAGAATTTAGACAAAAAATCATGCGCGAGGTTATGCTGGTCGTGTATAATTCATTTATGTCTGGGAAATTCATAGACTTGATGCGTGCTGCAGCAGGCATGTCTGAACTGGCTGGACATACCGGCGGATCAGCATCAGCTGCTTTACAGACATTAAACGAGGTGTTCTTTGAAATGAAGATGAAATTGATAATTGCTTTAGCGTTTTTTCTGATCATCCTGACCCCCGGTTGTAATAATACTTCTACAACCCCGCAGGAGCAAAACGTGACCACTCAAAATGCGATAACGGGTGACGATGTTGATCCAGTCACATTGACCTTTTACTTCCCGCAGCTGACGGGCGGAGAAAAAGCTGATACAAACCTGGTATTATCCGAAATCGAAGACATGACCGCGGATCTTTTTAATGTCAGCCTTGATTTCAACTGGCTGCCGCCCGGCACATATGCCGATACAGTTCTGGAAAAGCTTGCCTCCGGCGCGGAGCTGGACGCCGTCTTCTGCGGACTGCCGGGACAAGGGCTGCTTGATTTCACTGCCATGGCAAGAGAGGGGCTGCTGGCTGACCTTACAGACGCACTGCCTCAATATGCGCCGGGTCTTCTTGCTCAATTTGAGCGTGATGATTTGAACTGCGGACGGGTTGACGGCGATCTTTTTGTTATCCCTTCACTGTTCCCCATGTCTGACAATATCTATGCGATCGTCAGACAAGACTTTGTTGAAAGCTATGGGCTTCCGCCCATAAGGACATTTGATGATTACGGTCAGTACCTGGCCGCAATCAAGCTAAATGAAGCCGATATCATGCCCGGGAAAATCGCCGATACGTCCATCGCACTGTTTGCCAGGGCTTCAGGATACGCCGTATTCGACAAGGAGCATTTCCTGGTCTATGGCTGGGCAGATGATACGATGCAGCTGCTGCCCTGGGAGCAAACCGCAGAGTTCATGAATGTCGTTGGTTATCTTTCTGAATGGGCGAGAAACGATTATCTGGACTTAAATATGCAGGGCATGGGTGATATATGGAATACGATCGATTTGATCATCAGCGGCGACATCAGTTCTTTTCTGTTTGCCGGTGAGTACAGGATTGGTGAAACGATCGGGATAATCGAGTACAGCTTCAATAATTACCTTGAGAGCAATCAGATACCTGGTGAGATTAAAGCCTACCGCCTTTATCCGGAGCTTCAGGCACAAATGCTGAACCCGGTGGGAAACGGACTCACGACCGGATCAATCGCCCTGTCCGCAGCGTCTGACAAGATTGACCGTACCCTGATGTTTATGGACTGGATCCAAAGCCGCCAGGAACACTACGATCTGTTCATGTACGGGATTGAAGGAAGGCATTATGAGCTTCAAGGAGAGCAGCTGTCTTTTCCGGATGGGGTTACGATCGACCAGAATGACTATATGGCCTGGGATGGCAGGCAGGCCTTTAAAAACCTGGCTTTTGAACGTTTTGTAGCCGTCCTGCCATCAGATACAAGAGATGATTATTCGCAAAATATCCGCGGCAATGCGGTTCTGGCGCCTCATGAGGGATTTTATGCTGATGATGCCAATATATCTGACCTTTTAGAGCAAAGAAGGCAGATTATTCTTACCGACATTGAGCTTCCCTTACTCACCGGAACATTTGACGCAAATAATATTGATATTGTGTTCGAAAAACTAAGAAATACAGGAACAGACGACATCATCACGGATCTTCAGGATCAAATAGCATCTTATCCTTTCCCGTAGGTGCCTCCATGCCTGATGCGCTGTTTCAGCATATTACCGCGATCAGTTCCAAAACTTTCTGAAAGCGCGTATAATGAAGATGAGCTTGTTGGATCATCTTTTATCGTCCCACATCAGAAAGAAGTGATTTGAATGGAGCATTCTCAGCCTGATAAAGTGGCAACCGACAAATTCCCCATGATCGCGCTGGCAGCAGGAATCATCAGTTTGATGTTTCTGATCGCAGCGGTCATGCTGGGCATCATGGTCGAAGATATCGGGATTGTCAGTTTCTTTAGTCCTGTCCTTCTTGCCGCCGTAACAGCCATTATCTGTGGGGCTGTTGCGCGCAAACGCGTTCCGGGCAGCCGCATGGGATTATCCGGCATGATACTGGGCATTATTGTACTAGGACTCATTTTCATCGCCAGAGTAGCTGTTTTTCTATTCTTCCTACCCTGGCTCGGAGCCTAGGGTTTTCCTGGCTCGGAGCCCAGGGTTTCCCTGGCTCGGAGCCTAGGGTTTTCCTGGCTTGGGGCCCAGGGTTTCCCTGGCTCGGAGCCTAAAGGTTTTCCTGGCTTGGAGCCCAGGGTTTCCCTG
>SLHU01000034.1 GCA_007135995.1 Clostridiales bacterium
AAAATACGGGCTTGATGCGCAGGCTATTGTCACCAAAGCACATCAGCTGATCGACACATGATGCCAGGCTATTGTCACCAAAGCACACCAGCTGATTGACGCGTGATATCAAGTTCAGTCGACGGAGGATCAGCGGTCATGTGCTCTTTTCAAGGAGTGAACCAGGGAAGAACCAGCCCCGGCTGTTAGATGGCTCTTGCTGGTCACCACTATATTGCATTAGGAGCTAAAGTGTATGAACCAGGATATGAAAAAACCAAACATTATTTTTATTTTATCAGATCAGCATCGGTTTTGTGATGTCGGATATGCAGGAAATACGCAGGTAGATACCCCTCATCTTGATGCGCTGGCAGCTGACGGCGCTTATTTTAATTCCGCGTATTCAAACTGTCCGCTGTGTGTTCCGGCAAGAGGCACGCTGCTGACCGGACTGCATGCATTGAACCATGGGGCCGCCGCTAACGATATGCCGATTATTGAAAAGACGCCTTCCATTGCCCAGGTTTTGAACCAGGCGGGCTATTCGACGGCCTATATAGGCAAATGGCATCTTGGCGGGGTGCCGCGTGATCAGTTTATCACCGAGGAAAGAAGGCTTGGTTTTTCATACTGGAATGGCTGCAACTGCAACCACGATTATTTGAATGCCTATTATGATGATCATGACAATGTGCGTCACCAGATTGCCGGATATGAGCCAATCGGCCAGACTGATCTGGCCCTTGATTATCTCGATTCGCAACAGGATAATGAAGCGCCAGCGGCATTATGGCTTTGCTTTGGAACGCCGCATGATCCTTACCTGCTGCAGCCGGAAGATGACCTTGAATATTACTTTGACCAGAACCTTACTTTGCGTAGCAATGTGGACCAGGTTAACATGAAAGACCCTGTTGAAAACAAACCGGATGCTGCTGCATCATATGCCGGGTATTATGGCCATATCCGTCAACTGGACAGACAGATCGGCCGAATTGTTGACTGGCTGAAAACACATGGCGAATATGAGAACACAATAATTGTCTATACCAGCGATCATGGGGATATGCTCTTCAGCCACGGGTACTTGAATAAGCAGCTGTATTTTGATGAAAGCGCACGCGTCCCCTTTATTCTTAGCTGGCCGGGCCATGTTCCCTCAGGCCAAAGAACACAGTTGATTTCCCTTGTTGATGCAGCGCCGACCCTGCTTGGTCTTCTGGATTTGAGATTTGAGGGAGAAGTGGATGGACACGATGTCAGTCCTGCTTTGCTCAACCCGCGGGCAAAAGGTCAGGAAAGCGTTTATTTTTACAGCTATGTTCCTTGCCACCAGGCAGCCCACCGTGCAATCGGATCCTGGCGTGCCGTAACAGATGGCAAATTCATGTATGCTGCCGATCAGAATAATCAGCCTGTCTGCTTATATAATCTTGAGCAGGATCCGCAGCAGCTGCAGGATATTAAAGATGATGAAGCTGCCAGGCAAGACAAAGTACGCCTCGCTGCCCTTTTGAACCACCAGGTTTTGCTTTATGATGGCTATGTGCCGTGGGAAAAACTACTGAAACAGCTAGGACTGAGCGATGTCTGGGAAGCCAGTGAACATTACTTTTCCGGACTGTGGCCAACGCTTGTTCAGCCCGAGTGAAATATATTTTTCAGACGATAAACGCTGACCGCTCACATTGGGAATGGAGGATCAGGATTGACTGTGACACTTTGTACGATCCTGAACGAACATGAATGACTTTGATCTTACAGGAAAAAAAGCCCTGGTGACAGGCGCAAGCCGGGGATTGGGACGCGATATGGCTGAGGCCTTGATGGAAGCGGGCGCAGAGGTTGTTTTGGCAGGCCGCACGCAAGAAGTCTTTCAAGTTGCCGATCACTACAAAAAAGATGGTTATCAATGCCATGCGGCGACGGCTGATTTATCACAAGATGGAGCAGCAGCGGGTTTGTTTTCGACAGCTGCTGCGCTACTGGCTGATGCTCCGGATATTCTGGTTAACGCAGCGGGTGTGCAAAGCCGCCATCCCAGTGAAGCTTTTCCTTTGGCTGACTGGCAGAATGTGATCAATGTTAATCTGACTGCCGTTTTCCAGCTGTGCCAGCTCTCTGGGCTGAAAATGATAGAGAAGGGCCATGGGAAAATTATTAATGTGGCCTCAATGCTAAGCTTTTTCGGCGGCATAACGGTACCGGCTTATGCCGCCAGCAAAGGCGGTGTTGCTCAGCTGACCAAGGCTTTGGCCAATGAGTGGTCCGGCAAAGGCATCAACGTCAACGCGATCGCACCTGGTTATATGGATACAGATATGAATACTAATCTGATCAATGACCCAGCCCGCAATCAGGAGATTCTCAGACGAATACCGGCAGGGCGCTGGGGCAAAGCCTCTGATATGAAAGGCATAACCATTTTTCTGGCATCAAATGCCTCAGATTACATTTGCGGAACCGTTATTCCGGTCGACGGAGGATATCTGGGCCGATAATGAAGCTACCTGACGCCATCACGCCAACGGGTATTTGCTGCGTTATTTCATCTATTGGATTCACTCACTGGATAAAAGTTAAATTCGACGTAAATCCTCATATTTCGTGGCTTAGAATAAATTAATCGATGAGTTGACGCAACATCTGGTACAGAATATTTAATTAACATTCGCTAAAGCTCGATAAAACTAAACCATGCACATCATCTAATCCTTTATTCAGTCAACGGCACTGATGTCTGAGACAGAACTGCGCTCTACGATTTCGCATTTGAGCCTGATACTCTCAATGGTGTCTTCCTTCCCCTGTAACTGTTCTATCAACAGCTTCGCGGCCTGGCGGCCCATCTGGTGCAAGGGGATATCGACTGTTGTCAAGCTGGGTGTGTAATAGAAACTGCATGTTCGGTTGTCAAATCCAATCAGCGATAAATCTTTTGGTATCGAAATACCTAGTTCTCTGGCCGCGCTTATGACACCTCCAGCCATCAGATCGTTCATGGCAAAAATGGCTGTAGGAGGATTGGGAGTGGTCAGAAGTTGTTTGCCTTGCTCGAAACCGGACTCATATGTCCAGTCGCCTATTTTTACATAATCAGGCTGGATCAGCAGACGGTTATCCAGAATTGCTCTCTGATATCCCGACAGCCTGGTCTGGCAAGGGATAGATTCAACCATGCCAGTGATTATAGCTATTTTTTTGTGACCTTTCCCGATCAGGTATTCTGTAACCTGGCAGGCAGCCTCTTCATCGTCAAAATTGACCCAGTGGCTGGATCCATCATTTGCATAGCAGTATGTATAGACGATAGGCCGGTCGGAATTTTCAATAATATTTGTAACATCCCGATAGTGTGCCCCGACGTAAATAACACCTTCACTTTCAAGATGCATCATGGTATCGATAATCTTTGAAATACTTTTCTTGCATTCAGAGATCTGAGAATAACGATTTCCAAGTCTGTGATATAAGCGCAGATTATCAAATAAAATATTGTACCCCTGGTTTTCCGCGTATTCACAGATGCCGTCAATGATTTCAGGCGTATTGAATACCGTGATATCTTCAATGATGACACCAATGGTACGTGAGTTGTTCGTCCTGAGACTTTTGGCAATGCGGTTAGGTTTGTACTTCATATCAGTCGCGATCCGCATAACCCTTTCACGGGTATCTTTACCAACTTCCTCGTAGTTGCCGTTAATGACATTTGACACAGTTGCTACGGATACATTGGCTTTTTTTGCTACATCCCTGAGCGTGACCATGCATAGCCCTCATTTCTGAAACGATTAAGCTTTTTAATTTTTAGTGTATATTTCATAAGTACAGTTGTCAAGATGTTCTGTGTAAGTTCTGACAGGTGATGCAGCTCGGCGTTATGAAATTGAAGCTTCAGGATCAGTAAACTGAAGATCATGGTCCATTGAACGATTTTGCAGCAATTTCATGATTGAATAACAACTTTATGGGTGAAAGAGGTTAAACGTTAAAGTTTATCTTGTTTTTTTATATGGCAAATAGACTATTTAAAGATTCTGAAAATGTGTAATATGTCAAACATAGAAAATTGATGTAGAAAAAAATTGATAAAAACTTGACAGATCATCTTAATCATAAGTCCGAGTCTCCTCTCATGTTCTTGTTCATCATTTAAGTGCTTTTGGTTTGGTTAAGCTCATCTGGTTTGAAAATTACAGGTTAAGACAGGCCGCGAGCATGCTAAAGGGTGTGTTATTTGCAGGTGCGGATATATAAGCCGCACCATACTCACTAATGCGACCGGCATATCCTGTGATTTAGACTTTTTCTGCGGATTACGTGCTGATAGATGATCTTCGAAACTTCTCTTTTCGACTTGTGGGGCGCTCCGGGCAAGACTGTGCAAAAGCGTTCAGATAGTTTATAATATTATTTTATACAAGTTGTCAGATAATACAGTAGTGCAAATGTGATATTAGGTGGAGATTTTACACTATGCAGTTTCTCAGTTTTTCTCATGATTCACTTCCGGAAAGTGTTTCCTGCGGGCGTTTTGTTGCTCCTGCCGGCTGGAAGCACAGCAGCCGGCTGATTGACAGCTATGTGTTGCTCCTGGGCGTGCAGGGCAGCATATTTATCAGTCAGGACGATATAAACTATGAGCTTGTGCCGGGACAGGTTCTGCTCTTGCTTCCAGGGCGTCAGCACCGCGGTTTTCAGCCTTCGCAGAGGGGTGCTTCTTATTACTGGTGCCACTTCTATATAGATAAAAATTCCAAATGGCTTGACCTTGCCGATCTCTTTGCCGTTCTGCACAGGTATAGATCTGACAGACATAACAGCAGCATCTATCTCCCTGTTTTTTTCAGCCTCAGCGCTCCTGAACGCATTGCCATCATCTTTCGCCAGCTCATTCATGCCCATATGCATAACCAGCACACACCTTTCCAGTGCAACCTGTGCCTGGCTTCGATTGGCGCTGAGATTACCGAACAGGTGTTTTTGCACTTCAGCCAG
>SLHU01000123.1 GCA_007135995.1 Clostridiales bacterium
GTTTTTTTTATCAGCATCTGTTTATTACCCGCAAATTGCTGATGTCCGAATCTTATCTTTATTTCAATTTTTTTCAGTTTTCTGATTTTTCGTTTCATGTCATCTTGATGGAATGGATTATCTGTCATAAAACTCTCCATGAAAAGCTGATTACAACCTGCTGTTTTAAAAAGCGGATCAGTCTGTCTCACATTATACCAACAACTGTTGAAATTCCAAACAAGCAATCAGCAATAATTGACGGACTTCCTTTTCACGGGTAAAATAAAGTCGCTGCCGGCAGAAGCTGGCAAGCAGGTTCTCTTCACAGAAACCTCGTGACTTTGGTCATCAGAGGCTTAGACTGCTGAAGTGTGATCATCAGAAGATGATGTTTATGGTGATATGCTCCAGCTGATTCATATGGATGGAGAATCAATATTTTTCATTGTTTCAAATTGAGCAAAAAGCAGATTTAGTTTTCGAGGCATAGCCAGGTCTGTTTTTCTGCGGTTAAGTGTGCTGGTCTGGCTGGAAAGAGCAAGCCGGGAAGTTTATAATAGCACGGGTAGTTCAGGTGAAATGTTGGGCTGCCATGAATGCAGGGTGAAACGACAGGGCACAACCTGAGGCGGTTGGGGCTGGCCTATGCTGATGCAGGTGAACAGGCTGACCACAGGGCATTAAACAGCGTCTGAATTAGAGAAGTTTAGAGAAAATCAGAAATAAGGGAGAGGGCAACTGGATATGAAGCATCATCTGAATCTGATCATTGATGTGGCCGGTCAGTCAGATATACCGGCTATATTGGATATACAAAAGCGCGCTTTTAAAGGTGAGTCTGCGCTCTATGGTCATAAAATATTGCCGCCTCAGCTGGAAACGGTTGATGAAATAGAGCAGGCAATGAGCAAAAGTGTTCTGATAAAAGCCGTTCTTGGCGGCAGAATTGTCGGATCGGTCAGAGCTTATCAAAAAGGTGACACCTGCTTCATCGCCAGACTTGTGGTAGAGCCCGAACTGCAAAACCAGGGGATTGGCCGAAAACTTATGGAGCGTATAGAGACTTTCTTTTCATGCGAACGCTTTGAGCTTTTCACCGGTCACCGCAGTGAAAAAAGCATTGCTTTATATGAGAAACTCGGATATAGACGCTATAGGGAAGTATTTGAATCGGACCTTCTGAGGCTGGTTTATCTCGAGAAACGAAAAAACCCTCATTAGTGCCGGTCCTGCATAGAAGGGTGCCTTTTGTTCATAAATGATAAGCTGTTATACTGTAAGTGAAGGGCAGTTTAGCGTGAAGCATTGCACATGATAGGGGTTCCCGCCATGTACGAGTTAAAAGGCAAATATAATAAAGCAAAAGTATTTTCTAAAACACTTGACCCAACTGTTCGTGAACAGGTTCAGCGGCTGCTTGACCAGCCCTTTACAGCCGGAAGCAAAATAAGAATCATGCCGGATGCTCATGCCGGCGCAGGCTGTACGATCGGGACAACGATGACGATTCATGATAAGGTGGTTCCCAACCTGGTTGGGGTTGATATCGGCTGCGGCATGGAGACGGTTCAGCTGGCGGAAGCGTTTGATGATTTTCGCAAAATGGACTTTTTTGTCAAAGCGAATATACCCAGCGGCTTTAATATACGCAGACGGCCGCATGCGTATCTGGAAAAAATTGATTTATCTAAACTGCGCTGCCTTGACGCGATCGATCGGGAAAGAGCCCGGCTCAGCATCGGCACACTGGGTGGCGGCAATCATTTTATCGAAGTGAACCGCGACGATGAGGATCACTGGTATCTGGTTGTTCATTCCGGCAGCCGTCATCTTGGCAAGCAGGTTGCCCAGCACTATCAGAGCCTTGCAGCAAAAAAGCAGGCGGGCAGAAGTCTGGATGATTCATTAGCCTACTGTGAACATACACTTTTAGAAGATTATCTTCACGATATGGCGATTGTCCAGCGCTATGCCTTACTGAACCGCCAGGCGATCGTGACGGACATCATCAAAGGATTGAACCTCGAGATCACGGATCAGTTTTCCACGATTCACAATTACATTGATTTGAAAGAGAATATATTGAGAAAAGGGGCTATTTCAGCCCATAAAGGCGAACGTGTTTTGATCCCGATCAATATGCGCGACGGCAGCCTGATCGCCATAGGTAAAGGTAATGCAGACTGGAATTATTCAGCGCCGCATGGTGCCGGACGACTGATGAGCCGAAGAAAAGCAAGAAAAACGATTACGATGGAGGCATATAAACGTTCTATGGAAGGCATCTATTCCAGTACGGTTAATAAAAGCACACTTGATGAAGCAGCCTTCGCCTATAAACCGATTGACGAAATGATGGAATCGATTAAAGACACAGTCGAAATCAGACAAAGACTCTATCCGCTTTATAATTTTAAAGCAGCTGAATGATGAATGATCCAGCTGAATCGTTAATATGCTGTCAAATTGCTCTTAAAACGAACCCTGTCAGGCCGCAAAAACACCGATTAACGTGACTTAGAAAGGTAAGGTGAAATCTGAAAGAAATAACAATGACAAATACAAACAGGCTGTCTGACTGATGGCACACGAAGCAATCAGCAAAAAATAAAAGGTGCAGCCAAAACTTTAATACTGTTATGTGCCTTGAGCACAGCGAAAGGAATGATTATAAAGATGAAAATTGTCAAAGCCAGAGAAAGTATGAGTGCCAGAGAACGGGTGATCAGAACCTTTAATCACGAGCCGGCCGATCGGGTGACGATTGGCTATGAAGCCAATGAGGCGATTCATCAGCGCCTGTGCAATAGTCTTGGTCTTTCACCAGATGATATGGAAGGTTTGAATCAGGCACTGGGTGTTGATTATCGTCCCGTTCATGTGCCCTATACGGGCAGGCCTTTATTTGATGTTCCGGCAGACAGAAGGGTCAATCAGCTGGAAGGATCGATTATGCGCTGGGTGGAGCATCAGTCGGGCGGCTATTGGGATTTTTGCGATTTTCCGCTAAAAGACGCTGAAGACGCACAGTTTGAACAATTTCCAGTACCTGATCCAGATGATTTTGATTATCGGGCTGCGCTCGAACAGTGCAGGCAGAATCAGCAGACCTATGCGCTTTATATTGGCAGCCCCGGGATGCCTGATGTGATCAACTCCAACGGAAGGCTGATGGGAATGGAAGATGTGCTCTGCCATCTGGCAACCGGATATGAACCTGCCTTGCGGTTGATCCAAAAAAGAGCTGACTCACAGCTTGAAATTTTATATCGCACCTTAGATGCCTGCCAGGGGCTGGTTGACTTTATGTGGCTCGGGGAAGACCTGGGCACACAGCATGCGCCGATGATCAGTCTTGATTTGTATCGCGCTGTTTTAAAGCCGATTCATAAAAAATTCGCTGATCTTGCCGATGCTTATAAGATACCCGTCATGATTCATTCGTGCGGCAGCTCAAGTTGGGTCTATGATGATTTTATCGAAATAGGGATAACCGGTGTGGATACGCTGCAGCCGGAGGCAAAAGATATGCAGCCGTCCTATCTCAAAGAAAAATATGGCTCCCGGTTAAGTTTCCGCGGCTGCATCTCAACCGCTGGTCCTCTGGCCTATGGCACTGCGGCAGAAGTTGATCAGATCTGCAAAGAGACACTTGAGATCATGATGAAAGACTATGGCTATCATTTCGCGCCGACGCATGCGATACAGGATAACACACCCGTGGAAAATGTGATTGCCATGTACAACGCGGCACATAAATATGGTGTGTATTGAATTGCATAAACAGGTGCGCTATGCTGAAAAGGATACTGATCTCATTATGAGGAGCTGAATGGCGTGCTGATCTCATTATAAAAGAGATAAATAGCGTGCTGCCTTCATTATAAATGAGCTGAGTAGAAACTGACCTCAATTAAACAGAAAGGATGTGCCAACATGCAGCACACACTCATGCAGATGATGAACGCGAAAGAACCCGAAGCGCTTGAAGCATATCTTAGTAAGATTGATCATAACTGGTCTTTTATAACGTTTGTTGATGAACTGATTCCATCCCTGGTTATGGAAAGTAATTTGCAGTTTGGCAGTTTTCACCTGATTAAAATGAGTCTGTTTCTCAGGAATCTGGCACGTCGCCGGATCTTTTCTTTTGATACGGAGAAAGCTGTCGCTGGTGTCATTTTGCGCCATCTATACTATCTGGAGTGGATACAGATATCGGCGAAGGCTGATGTTCATGCACCTGATCCTGTGGAAAATCCGATCGAAAACATGACTGAAGAGATTGAAGAAGGAAATGCCCATAATGCCTATTTTTATGCGCTGGTCGCGCTAAAAGAAGACAGACAGAAGTTGTTTAACGCATTGATGCAGCTTGGCACACAAAATCTGGCCGACACGATTGGCCATTCTATCAGCTGTTTTTATCCAGTACTGACGGAAGTTCTGGCGGCAGATCATCCTGCTTCCGGAACCACGCTCTTGTCATGGATCATGTATTTTTGCCGTTACCGATATACACGAAAAAAATATAATAATGAGATCAAACCTTTTGAAGGTTCGAAAGGGAAGCTGCTGAGACAATCCTCTGAAGGTCATACCATCTTCGATCTGCATCAGATGATCACCTTCTATACGATGCAAAGCTGGGAACAGGCGTCCTGGAAAGATGATCGGCCCGTCCCCTGGTCTTTATTGTCTGCCTGGGCAGACAATAAAGCTGAAGCTGATTATGCTGAGTATGTGCCCGAAAGAGAAAGCAGCAGCCAGGTTCCCGAAACGTATCATGAGTGGCATAAGGTTTTCCGCGGGCAGGATCATCATTTAATCATTAAGACTGCCTGCCAGCTAGTCAGCCGCGACTGGGAAAAAACATGCGACTGGCTTTTCAGAGCCTATTGCGATTACTATACACCTGACTGGGATCCGCATTATTTTACAGGCTTATATGCCGCGCTTCATCTTTATAAAGATGAGTCAATTGAAAAAAGAGACA
>SLHU01000178.1 GCA_007135995.1 Clostridiales bacterium
AGTGATAGCCGCCCTTGCCCGGTCTACGCCTTGACGCTCAACATAATCTGTCGTGTCCCGCATACCAGCAGTATCAATCAGGCGCACAGGGAGTCCGTTTATGTCAATGAGTTCTTCAATCGTATCCCTGGTTGTACCCGCAACAGACGTGACAATTGAGCGATCATAACCAGCCAGCGCATTCAGCAATGATGATTTTCCAGCATTGGGCCGGCCGGCAATGACAACTGTCAACCCTTCTCTCAGCATTCTTCCCTGGCGAAATGTAGCAGATAAATGCTCAAGATCGTCACTGATTACAGATAGACGGGCTGCAAGACCCGAAGCTTGATCCAAGTCTTCGTCATGTTCAGGAAACTCAAGGATCAGTTCAATTTCGGCCTGTATGCCATACAAAGCATCACTGATCTGCCGCATTTTCTTTGAAAGTGTGCCTTGAAGCTGCGACGCTGCAGCAAGTGATGATTTTTTCGCACCCGCCTGAATCAAATCCATGACGGCTTCTGCCTGAACTAGATCCAATTTGCCGTTCAAAAACGCTCTTCGGGTAAACTCCCCCGGCTCAGCGGCTGAAACACCCAGTTTGAACAGACAGTCTAAAATTGCCTGCTTAACTGCCGTGCCGCCGTGACAGCTGATTTCAACCACATCTTCGCCCGTATAGGAATGTGGTGCTCTGAAGACTGTCACTACGACCTGGTCGATCATCTGTCCTGTCTGCGGATCAGATAACTTGCCAAAGGTACAGGTATAGCCCGGCATCATTGAAACCGGCCGCGCCTGTTCTCCGTATGCCAGAAAAACTTCATCAGCCGCCTTAACGCTGCCTGGCCCTGACATGCGAAGCACCGCAAGGCCACTTTGTCCCGGAGGAGTGGCACTTGCGGCACAGATCAGGTGATATTCGTTTTCTTGCTTCAGAGGCAGCTTATCCATCATTTTCTTCTGGCGTGATCACAACGTGGCGCTGCGGATCATCACCTTCGCTGTATGTTGTCACACCTTCAAAATTTTGCAAAGATGAGTGTACGATTCTTCTTTCTGCAGGAGACATTGGCTGCAGACGGCAAGGTTTTCCCGTTTGAGTAACTTTTTCTGCCATTCGTTCGGCCATGCTGATCAGTGAATCTTCCCGGCGTCGGCGATAGCCGTCAATATCGAGTATTACCCGCATGCGTTCTTCGCTGACTCTATTCGCGACGAGCGTTGCCAGATACTGAATAGCGTCCAGTGTCTCACCGCGACGGCCAATTGCAGCGCCACAGTCCTCACCGCTGACATCAACATAAACTGTATTCTCTTCCCGATAAGAACTTATACGGCCATGAATACCTATTCCTGAAAGAATAGAAGCAATATAAGATGTTGCTTCAGCCTCCTCCGGCGTTTCAGCTTCAGCTTCGTAACTGTCACCGTCTGTCATCTGAGCCTCATTCAGCTCGTCGGTGTTTTCTTCACTATCGCCGTAATATGTGTCATCAGACTGCGCAGCATCCGTGGCGTCCTGCGTGCTGTAATCCTGATTATCATCACTGATTTCAGCTTCTTCCAAAGTAACACGAACCTTTGCCGGTTTACGGCCGATGCCCAGCAGCCCGCCGCTTTCACCTTCATCAAGCACTTCTATGACAACATCATCCGCTGATACATTTAGTTCGTCCAGTGCATCATTGATCGCATGCTGCACGGTTTTACCTGATTTCTCTATTGAGACAGCCATCGAAAGATACCTCCTTGAGCAAAACAAAAACTTTACGCCTTTGCAGCTTCCACTTCAACTTCATTATTTCTATTCTCGTTATCGTGTGTCATTTGTTCAACTTTACGGGTGAACAAAAAGTAAATCGCACCAGATTGCAAAATCATCATAATATTGCCGATAATCCAGTAGAGGCCCATCGCGGCCGGCAAAGTAAAGGTTGTCCACAACATGAAAATAGGCATCATAATATTCATACTCTTCATCATGGACTCGGATTTATCTTCTACATTCTGACCTGTGCGGGCCGGGTTTTTCTTGTCCCGTTCTTTTTCTTCTGCACGTTTCTTGCGATTCGGCATTGTCAGGCGAGTGATTTTCATTTGAATAAGTGTTGATATGACAACCAAAATCGGGAATGAGAGAAGCGGCACATAACGTGACCAGGTCTCTGGTCCGAAAAGCAGTTCCGGCCGCCATGTAGGTGTCAACCCGAGATTCATGCCCAGAAACTGAACGTCAATCAGATCACTCAGATTTATCAAGCCCCTGTTCACCGTTTCAGCAAGCGCAAAACCGTGCTCGTTCAGCGCATTGATCAGCGGAATATTCATCGTGGCGGCAGAATCTGCTGCCCGCTGAGTAATTAAAGGTTCTCCGGCACTGTCTGTCAGACTATGCAGCAATACGCCGATATCTTCAAGCCGCTCCGCGGGCACATGCATAATATGCCTGAGTGGTGCCTGGATAATCCTGAAGATCGGCCAGATAACAATCAGCTGGAGGATCGCAGGCAGACAGCCGGACAGCGGCGATGCACCATGCTTCTTGTAAATCTCCATCTGCACCTGGCTTTGTTTTTGCTTGTCATCCGGGTAAATCCGTTTGAGCTCCGCAATTTCACCTTGCAGCGCCTGCTGTTTAAAGGTGTTTTTCTGTTGCTTGATGCCCATGGGAAACATCAGCAGGCGAACTAAAATCGTAAAAAGAATGATGACTACGCCATAGTTGCCGACGAGATCATAAAGAACCCGCATAAATCCGCCAAATGCGGTATACAGCGGATTCATGAGTCCCATTGTAAAAACAATCATATTCATGTATTTGTTACTCCTTCATATTAAACAGGTGCAAGCTGCTGTCTGGTCGGATCAAGACAATATGATCAGTCAGCGCAAAGGATCGTAACCACCTTTGCTGAATGGATTGCACCTTATGATTCTCCAGATTGCTTTAATCATTCCTTTAACAGGACCATATCGTTCAATTGCCTGAATGGCATAAGCTGAACAACTTGGTTCAAACCGGCAATTATCACCCAACAGCGGTGATATAAACCGCTGATAACCCCGGATCATGAAAATCATGATACGTCGGATCATGGCAAGGGTTCTTTCTGCCGGTCCATCAGCCTGGCTCTGTTAAGCAGCTTGATCAGTTCCCCATGCATGAGATGATAATCCTGTTTGTTTTGCGTGTGTCTGCCCACCAATATAATATCATAACCCTCGCGGACCTGATCCTCTATGGGTCGATAGCTCTCACGCAGCAATCTTTTAACATGATTGCGTCTCACACTGTTTTTCACTTGTCGGCTGGCGGTAATCCCAATACGGGTTACATGTCCGGGGCGTCTCAAATAGTGTACCACAAGATGCCGGCCTGCAACAAAACGGCCTTTTTTGTATACGCGGGAAAATTCATAATTCATCCGCAGTGATGGTGTTTGCATATCGGGTCCACCTGTGCACAAATGACACCGAACGGTTTATACCGGCGGTGTAAAAAAAGAAAGGCCACAGAGTCTGCGGCCTTTAAGCGGACAACTGCTTTCTGCATTTGAGTCTGCGTCTCTTGATAACCTTTCGGCCTGATGCTGTTCGCATGCGTTTTCTGAAACCATGTTCTTTTGCTCTGTGCCGCTTCTTCGGCTGATATGTCATTTTCATCTATCTACACCTCCAGTTATTTGCCAATACTCATAGCGATACGATTATACAGGCCATAGACTGAACCTGTCAACCAATACCTGTCGTCATTTTCTTTTCCCCCTGCATTCCGTGATGCTGAATGCCGCATGCCGGATACAAAGTCAGGGCTGATTTGGCTGTCTGCCTGCTCAGCGCGGCACTTGTCTGATTGGAACGTCATTGTCCGCGGGAATATTTTTCATCACAGCGTTTATCCGTTCAAGTGATTGATGCATCACCTCACTGGTCGTGAGATAAGATGCCGGGTCATCCAAAGCAGGCAGGACAGGCACTACATAATGCCTCAGCCCGTGAGATTCACGCACCCTGATAATATGGGCGGGTACATATTCTGCCCGCACAAGCTTTACACCCTGATCATCTTTCTGAATGACAGCTCTTGCGATCATGCTGTCCTGAGACCAGCCCTCTGCATGCGGCACTTCATTCGTCATATTGGTCACAAGATTCCCAAGAGAATAATATACAACTGCGCGCTCACCAGTCCGGGCTGACTGCAGTATGTCAATTTCCTGCAGTACATGCGGATGATGGCCAAAGATAACCTGCACACCCGCATCAACCAGTTTTTGTGCCATTTCTCGCTGATACGGACGACTTTCCGTCTGGTACTCTTCACCCCAGTGAACTGACATGCAAATCAGTTCAGCGCCCCTCAGTTTCATATTTTCAATATGCGCAAGGATCTGCTCAAGATCCGCCTCATACGCCTCCTGCCTGTATGGATTAAATGAATTTAAAAGCGGACGGATATCGTCTGGTATCGGCAGCGAATTTAAAGTCCGCTGCGACTGTGTGCCAGGTGTTTCAAAGGTATAGGCAGTAAAACCGGTCTTGATACCGTTAATATCAAGCAGAATATCCTTTGGCTCATCTTCTGACAGGCGTGTGCCTATAACATGAAAGCCAATATCACGAAGTACCTCAGTTGTTCTGAAGAAACCTTCACGATCTTTGTCCAGTATATGGTTATTAGCTGTTGAAGCCAGGGTAAAGCCTGTATCCAGAAGCGCTTCAGCGACTGCATCAGGTGCACTGAATCTTGGATATCCGGTATAAGGCGGTCCCGCCAATGTTGTTTCAAGGTTGAAGATCGCTTCATCAGCTTGCATGATTGACGCTTTGATAAAACGGAAGTTCGGTCTGAAATCATACTCAGGAGGGTCTGTGTCGGGGTCGACCAGACCGCCGTCTGTTATTGGACGGTGCATCAGAAGGTCTCCGACAGCCGCTATTTGAATCTGGACCGGTTCTTGTTCTTCTTCA
>SLHU01000424.1 GCA_007135995.1 Clostridiales bacterium
CAGCAGCGCTTTGTGCATCCCTTCCTGATCTGCCGGCATAGAAAGCTCCGGCGTCTTACGGTGCTTGTCGCTCTCAGAATGCCCGTCAGCGGCCGGATGATCAAAACTTTCAGAAGCCGCATCAACCGCGTCTTCTCTTAGTTCAGCAACGGTTGGCAGATCGAGCCCGAAAAGCTTGACACCTCTGTTGTTTAGCCACTCCGCGCTGCCGCTGCTAAACACCGGGATATTCTGATAGTACTGCGGCAGGTCTGCTTTTTCTTCCCAGCCGGTTGAAACAATAAGTGCGTCGCCGGTCTGGTAGCCGCTCATATCTACCTTGTCCAGCGCGACTATACCCGCAGGATCCGGTTCAGCATGGGTGACCCACGCCTGTGTGATAAGACGGTTAATATCGACAGCCTCCACTGAGACCCCGTTTTCTAAAAAATGTCTTGGCGCGTCCATATGCGTACCGGCATGACAGCTGATCCTAAGCTGCGATGCCTGATGGGCGCCGGACGCAAAAGTAGCAAACGCGTGCAGCCGGGTTTTAGGGTCACCGGGGTAAACAGGCATTTCATTGTGTATGCTCAGGCTTAAATCCTGCCATTGTGGCTCGGTCTTGTCTGTTTTATTCATTCTTTTTTCTCCATTCTGGTGAACAGCGCCATCAGCCGGTCTGTTGTCTTTCCCTGAGGAAATGCTGCCTGCAGATATACAAGGTACGGTTTCGTACCTGCGTTGAACAAAAGCTTGCCCTTATATGGATCGTCACTTAGAACACGTGACAGCATCTGCATGTCAGGCTGGCGGTCAGCAGCATAAATCAGTCTGATATTCTTATGCTGCTGTTCTATTGAGGCAAAGCCGCATCGTCCGGCTGCCGATCGAATGAACGCGATATCAGCCAGGCGAACGGACTGCTCCGGTGGTTCTCCGTACCTGTCAAGCCATTCATCCATAACATCCTGATAATCAGATCGTGTTTCAATGTCTGCAACTCTGCGGTACATGTCCATTCTCTGTCCTTCATCAGGGATATAGGATGGCGGCAGATAAGCGTCGGTTTCTATATCGATCAACGCCTCAGTTTTATCTGATTTAGTCTCTCCCTGCATCTCTTTGATTGTATCTTCCAACATTCTGCAATACAAGTCGTAACCGATCGCTTCCAGCTGTCCGTGCTGTTCGGCTCCCAGCAAGTTGCCGGCGCCTCTGACCTCAAGATCACGCAAAGCAATTTTGAAACCTGATCCAAGTTCAGTAAAATCGCGGATCGCAGTCAATCTTTTCTCTGAAACCTCTGTCAATACTTTGTCTTTCTTGTAGGTAATGTAGGCATATGCCTGTTTGTCAGCCCGACCGACCCGTCCGCGCAGCTGATACAGCTGAGCCAGGCCGAAATGATCAGCGTTCTCAACGATAAGTGTATTGACATTCGGCATATCAATTCCTGATTCTATGATCGTTGTACAAACAAGTATATCCGATTCGTGTGCTATAAAACTGCTGATAATATCTTCAAGCCGCCTGGCACCCATTTTCCCGTGCGCGTAGACAATATTTGCACCTGGCAGCATCTTTTCAAGCGCTCTGGTTTTTTCGATGATTCTTTTTGTATCATTGAAAAGGTAAAAAATCTGTCCATTTCTTGAAATCTCACGCAGCATGGCTTCCCCGACAATTTCCGCATCGTATTCCATAACATAGGTCTGAACCGACCGCCTGTCGTGCGGCGGCTCTTCAAGTACGCTGATATCGCGGATACCGGACATCGCCATGTGCAGCGTTCTCGGTATGGGTGTCGCCGTCAGCGTCAAGACATCCACACCAGGGCTGATCGTTTTTATCTGCTCCTTGTGGTCAACCCCGAATCGCTGTTCTTCATCAACAACCAGAAAGCCCAGGTTTTTCAGATGGACATCCTTCGAAAACACCCTGTGTGTACCAATCAGCACATCAATGCTCCCCTTTTCAAGGCCTTTCAAAGTTTCTTTCTGTATCCGCTCTGGTGCGAATCGGCTCAAAAGCCCGACCTTAACAGGAAATTCTTCAACTCTGTTTTTAAAATTTTCATAGTGCTGTTGTGCCAAAACAGTTGTGGGGGCCAGAAAAACAGCTTGTTTGCCATCCATCACGCATTTAAATACAGCTCTGAAAGCCACTTCAGTCTTTCCAAATCCAACATCACCGCAAAGCAGCCGATCCATCACTTTATCAGATTCCATATCTGCTTTTATTTCATCAATTGTCTGAAGCTGGTCTTCTGTTTCCTCGTAAGGGAAACCATCTTCAAACTCCTGCTGCCAGACGGTGTCCGGTGCGAACTGATGGCCTTTTACAGCCATCCTCTCAGCGTATAGTTTTATCAAGTCCGTTGCCAGTTTTCGAATAGAATCTTTCGCCCGCTCTTTCATGCGGTTCCATTCCTGTCCGCCCAGCTTTGAAAGTTTGGGTTTGCGGCCATCCGTACCTACATATTTCTGTATCTGATCCAGGCTTTCCATGGGAAGATACAGTGAGTCATCACCACCATAACGTATATGCAGATAATCACGATGTGAGCCGTTTGTTTCAAGATTAACCAGGCCTTCATAGCAGCCAATGCCATGCGCTTCATGAACAACAAGTTCTCCAGGCACTAGATCACTGAACAAATCAATTTTCATACCGCCTGATCTTCGGCGCTTTTTCTTTGATGAGCGGTCACTGCCAAATATATCACGGACACCGATCACCATGAGGCCGGCTTTTGGCCATACAAACCCCTGGTTGACCGCATCTGGCAAAACCTCAGCTTCGGTCTCATACTCCTTGATGAGGTCTTTCAGTCGCTGCTGTCTGGCTGCCGAGCCCGCAAACAAAACTGCTTTCCCGCCCTGTTTCTGCCATTCACGCAAGTGGCTTATCAATATTTGCTCACGGCCGCGATATGATTCAGGCTGCTGGCCTTGAATCGTGAATGATCTGCTGCCGGTCAGGCTGTTGCCGGAAGAGGCGATCTGACATAAGGCAACTGCCTGCTGATATTGTTCAATCCTTTCAGCTGCATCTGTACCACGAAAAACGATCTGGTCTGACTCAGGCGCCAGCTGACCCTTTTCCAGCATCAGAATATAACGTTCGCGAAATTCTGCCTGTGCCGCGTCAAGCCGGCTGCGCACACGCTGAAACTCATCGACAAAAAGTGTATATCCTGCATTTTCAGCAAAATCAAGCACACTCGCTGCCTCAGGATAAATCTGATGCAGCCAGCGATCAAGCCCGGCAAACATAACTTTATCTCTCAGGCGTTCACAATCGCGTTTCACGAGCTGTATCAGATTGTCCAGTGTCTGCTGTCCCTGCTCGCCGGCGCGAGCAGCATAACGCGACGGCCTGCTCAGCTGATCAAGCAGATCACACAGCTGTTTTCGATTTTCTTCATATAAAATGATCTCATGGGCGGGTGGTATGACAGCAGATTGTTTCATCTGTAAAGATCGCTGTGTTTCCAGGTCGAAGTCTTTGATTGCGTCAATCTCAATGTCAAAGAATGAAAACCTGATACCCTGCGGTTTTTGCCTGTCATCAGGAACAGCCGGGACCACATCCAGAATATCACCGCGTCTGGCGAACTGCCCTGCTTCATCGACCTGGCGGCGGCGTTCATAGCCTGCAAGCATCAACTTCCCGCAAAGGTCATCCAGGTCAATCTGGTCACCCACATGAAGATGAAGTAAAGCGTCACTAAATATGTCCGGCGGCATCAGTTTTTGCAGTAAGGCTGCGGCTGGTATGATGAGTCCGCCGGTATCTTCATGACTAAGATTAGCCAGGATAGAAAGGCGCTGCCGTTCTGACTCGCGGCTGACGGCTTCCGCATCAGTCAGGTTCAGCTCACGCGGCCTGAAAATATAAATCTCTTTGTCTGTCAGAGCGCGCAGTTCAGATGCCAGGGCCCGTGCCTTCAGTTCATCCGAAACAATGAAACACGGTTTCTTTCCATTGCCGGCAAAATACTGCATGGTCATGGCCAGCCAAGGTTTCTGCGTTTCAGCCAGGCCGCTGATGCTTACTTTTTCCCCTGATCCCCGGCGAATTAACTCAGATAACGCCAAAAACGAAGCGTCCTTTCTCAGGACAGCTGCCAGCTCTTCAAAGACTAATTGATTCATAACAACTCCCGGATTTCATCATTATTTTCGATTAAAATCAGCCATCGCTTTTTCCAGGCCTTGTTCTATCCAGGTTTCTACAGCGTCTGCCGCCTGATTGAGTGTTTTCCAGAACAGATCTTTCTGCGCAGCAGGTATGCTCGACAGAACATAATCAGCCATATCAATATATGGAGGTTTTGGACCGATACCAATGCGCAGTCTTGGAAAATTACTGCCAAGATGACTGGTAATGGATCGCATGCCATTATGTGTTCCCGGTCCGCCGCTCGGGCGAATTCTGATGGTTCCAACAGGCAGATCAATATCATCATAAATAATCATGCAGCGCTGCAGATCCATTTTATAAAAGGACATGATGTCCTGCAGGGCTTCACCACTTCTGTTCATAAAGGTATCCGGCTGCTGCAGCACACATTTTTCACCCGCGATCTTACCTTGTCCTATCAGGCTCTTAAAACGCATTCTGCGAATCGGCAGCTGATGACGCTGTGACAAAATGTCCAGAACCATAAAACCACAATTATGCCAGGTGTCCGCATACTTCGCACCCGGATTACCCAGCCCGGTAATCAGATATAGTTGTGTATCTGCTGATACCTTTGGCCTCAGATTCTTTTTAAAAAAATCTCTCAGCATCAGCCCTTGCTCCTCAGATTTTTACGGCGCAGTACCCATTCTTCTTTATTTACCTGCCGGGCCCGTCCAATGGCAAGTGCATATCGCGGCACATCTTCAGTAACAGCCGAACCTGCCGCTACATAAGCATATTCCTCAATGTGGACGGGTGATACA
>SLHU01000270.1 GCA_007135995.1 Clostridiales bacterium
CTTTTGGCATCATCGCATTCGAGTCATAGTTATATTTTTTAGGATTATAGGATACGATAAACAAAAACCCTGTTGGTAATGCGAATTAACATTTGAGGCTACTGTCAGCGCGCAGGCGTGGTCGCCTCGTACCGCTGCCAGAATGCTTGCCCCATAGGATGTTTCAGATCATCCCATTCATCACGGTGACTGATCAGCAGCTGCCTGAGTTCACGGACAGTTTCCTGAAAATTTGCTTTCTCTGCCAGATTTTCCATCTCCAGCGGATCCTTTTCCAGATCAAACAGTAAGGTTTTACGATCAGGACCGCATGCTTCGGTCAGCTTATACTGCCTGGTTTTAACCGAGCGAATCAAGTCAGTGAAAGCAAAATACAAACTGTCACGAGAAGCGGTCTGCTGTTTTTTCTTTTGCTGATTCGTCACATTTTCAGATGAAATATTATCACGAACTGAATGATTCTGTTTCAGAACCGATGCCATGCTGATACCATCAACGGTTGACGGAACAGGCAGCTGGCACAAATCACAAAGTGTCGGGAAAATATCGAGCAGATAAACAAAATCGTCCACTCTTTTATTGGCAGCTATCCCGGGCCCGCTCATAATCAAAGGTACCCGGATGCTGTGCTCATAATGGTTTTGCTTGCCCATCAGTCCATGTTGTCCAACAGACAGGCCATTATCTCCGGCAATGACAATGATTGTCTTCTCCAGCTGGTTTTGATCTTTAAGTTTGTCCAGTATGCGGCCAATCTGCGCGTCCAGATGGCTGATCATCGCGTAATACTCGCGGATATGCTGCTTGACCTCTTCAGGATCGAGCGGCCAATCCACGAGCTGTTCATCACGGATATTATGTACGCCAAGATCAAATGGATGAGTCTGATAAAAGTTTTCCGGCAGTTTGATGTGGTCTGGATCATATAGATCAAGATAAGCTTTTGGCATACTGCGCGGATCGTGTGGTGCCAGAAAAGAGGTATATGCGAAAAACGGCTGATCATCCGGCTGACAATCCAGAAAATCAATCGTCGCGTCTGCCAGCATCTCGCTGGAGTGATACCCCGGATGAATCTGGTCGCAGTTGAAATATTTTGGCTCGCGGCTGTAGAAAAAATTATCGATGAAAGGAGTCAGGTTATTATAGCGGCCACTGGGGTCATAATCACAACAGGGCACATTCCAGTGATCCCACATACCGCCGAAAAAAATATGATCACCAGACTTAAACCCGCGATTAAAGGCGTCTGTGCCATTATGCCATTTGCCTGTGCCATATGTGTCATAGCCAGCCTCACTGAACACCTGGCCGATTTGGACATGTTCAGGCGGAATGGACTGGCCTTCACCTTCCAGATGAAAAAGAGTGCGTCCGGTCAGGAGCATCGCCCGGCTGGGCATACAGATGGCACCGGAAGTACCACTTGGAATATGAGCCTGGGTAAAAGTGGTGCCGCGGCTGACAAGCCGGTTGAAATTTGGTGTGATCATATGTGAAAACGAAAGCGCTTCAATGGTGTCAAATCGCTGGTCATCAGTCAGGATCAGCAGTACATTAGGTTTTTCAGCTCTTTGCTCATTTGTCTGATAACCGGATGGACGGGTGTTTATCTTTGTTTGATTCATCACTTTGTTTTGATCGGTCTGTTCATTCTCTTTCATGATGCACCTCACCTTGGTTTCTGGATGTTTTCATTAAGCTGTCCTTCTTAATCTTAACATAGTGTCTTTTTATCGTGATAGAGTGTCCTCTTATCGTGCCTGATTCAGGTTTGATACAAGGAATAATTATGACACTGTCACCCGGAATGTTCCACATATTTTGTCGCGCCGAACGGACGACGGTTTAGTGTCCTGAATCACTTCTATTCTTTCACACCGTACGAGCTGCGAAAAGCACTTCCGTTCAGATTAGAAATATGCTGCTGCATGACAGCAAATATTTGATAGTATCAAAATGCCAAAGATCAGTTTCGATTCTGTCTGTTTGAAAGTGACTTTCTTTTTTGGTTTAATAGTGCCGAGGTATTATCATGATATTCATTGAACAATGGCTTTACAGAAATCTGTTTACTGGCATCATTCTTGCGGTTCTTCTGGCAATATTCTTGTTGATCTGCCAAAAAAGACCCTCTTTTTTCAGTACAGGACAGCGTAAAATAATCTGGCTCTTTTTATTTTTGCCTGTTCTTCTGGTCTGGCCGCTGCCTTCCATCCTGATTGTGTCCGAACCTTTGTATCAGGTTGTGCAAAGACTGCGTCTGCCTGATCCGCTGCGGGTCAGGCTGACAGTTGACGAGATAGTGCGCACCGGACTGCGAATGAACAGCTATTTTGCCAAGATGGCAGAACTAAACGATCTGCCGCCGGAAGCTTTTTTGTTTTATCCGGAGGTTTTTAAACAGTCAGAGCTTTTAGCGCGTTTACCTGATCCAGACTGGCGTGACCGCTTGATGGCTATGTGGAACAGTATTTTTCCGTTCGTACGCGTTCTTTATCCGGTCGGCCTGCTACTGACAGCGCTTTATCTGATGATCACGAATATCGGTAAAAACGGTTTTAAGAAAGCGTTCAATTTTAAATCTTCGAGATTAAAACAGTCTGAACATGAAAGACCTGGGAACGAATCCTCTTCTCATCAGGTTACTCATATTGAGATAATTGATAATCCGGACATGCCGAATGAGTCACAAGAAACGACTAAGCAAAACTCAGCATCTTATCTGGATGACTGGTACCCGGTTGTGTCAGCCTGGCGCGACGCGCTGGGTATCTATAAAAAAAGCAGACTGGTGCAGGTACTGGTAACAGGCTCAGAAGTTGACAGGGCCGCCTTACATCAATCTCAATCAATCATCGATCGAATGAAATACCGGTTTTCGCGGCAGCTTCCTATACCGGATCGCCAGCCAACAGCTGATGACTGGCCTTTGGCATGGCAGGAAAAGACTCAGGTCAGCGCGCCTGTCGCCCATGCGCTGTATCATCTGAAACAGCCTGATTTAGTTCTGTGCGGCCTGTATGCCCTGGCCAGAATCATTTTCTGGTTTCTGCCGGTCTGGTACTGGGCCGGGCGGTCATTCAAGGATGATCTGTTTACTCACCGCAGCCGTCACATTGCCCGGCGTATGCGAAAACATCGTCTGCCGGCAGCATCTGAGACCGAAACCAGGCCTTCAGCCGCTGCAACTGCTTTTGCATCAGGGAGCATAAAAACATTAGCCCTGTTGATGGCGGGACTGTTTTTGACCGCGGGTCTGGCGCTCCAGATGCCAGGTCAGCTGCTGCCAGCTGTAGAACGGCTGGATGAAGAATCAATACAAAATACAGGTTATGAAATAGATTCGTTTCAGATAACGCCGGAGATCAGCCGCGGCTGGGGATACAGACATCAGATGACGCTAAGTCAGACCTTTCAGACAAAGGAGGATTTACATCTGCTGTATCTGTATGACTTAAACAGTGATGACAACCAGTGGTTTCTGGAAAGACGAGAGACTGATCAAAGTGTGATCTGGTCACTGGATCTGGAACCTTTTTTCAAAGACTTGCTGGCCGAACCTTTTGCCCGTCTGTATCCTGAACAGACGCTGCTGATTGATCCATCCGGTCTTTTTATCGCTGACAGCCTATTTGAGGCGGAGACGTTCTCCAGTCAGCCAGGTGGTGACGGTGGTGATTACTATATGCTGCTGCAGATGACAGTCGCTGAGCCAGAGCCGGAGACAGATCCCGAAGCTGGCGGTCAGGCCGGGGACGAGGAAGAATCTGAACCGGGATCTGCCGCGAGTCAACCGCAGCCGGAACGCTATGTTCATTATGTATGGATCCATGTGGACGGCAGTAACGGTATCCTGCAGCAAGTGTATGTACTGCCCGATGAGCTTCAGCAGGGACCTTTTGCTTATCAGCTGCTTGCCGGTGGTGATCTGCTGGCCTTATATACCAGGAACGTCACTGACGGCACATCAAGTCAAAACGTCGCTGACAACACATCGAATCAGCTGGAAAGACCGCTGGTCATCAGACGCTATAATCATCAAGGCGACGTAGTATGGGAACAGCAGGGCGATCAGCCGGGTATGGAACCGCATCAGGTCTTGCGTTCAGACGGCTCACACCTGGGTGTGTCTGTTCAATATGAAGAGTCGGGTAAGCTGGTGATTGCTGATCATCAAGGCGGGTTCTATCTGGTACGGCAGGGATACTGGATGATGTCCGGCTCATCACCCCTTCTCAAACCTGTCAGACGTCCTGATGCCGATCCCGATCATCCGGTGGTTCCTTTTCTCAGGACAATTGAACGGTTTTATGAGCCCGGAACATTGTACCATTATGACGCGGACGGCCACTTGCTGAACACAAAGAAGCTGGAGGCTGAAAACAACGCGGCTGTGTTTATTCCGTTTGATGGAACGGTTAATCCTGAAGGTACTTTGTTCCTTGCCGGACAGCATATAGACCAGGATATACAAAAAAAGCTTCCCTCACTCTCACTGATCAGCCAGCAGCAGGATCTGGATCCTTCATACGATCCAGGGGAGCTTTCACCTGATGTTTATCAAGAAGGTTACAGCAGCGGTGAAATTCGTGCCTACAGCGCAGCATATGAGCTGATGTGGCGCGATCGTGTTTTCATTGAGTTCGCGTCTCGCATGGGCGACCTGCGCTGGCAGGAGGATCGATTGCACGCTGCCCTTTATTATCTGCCGGCCAGCCAGGCTGACCGCCTGTCGGTTTTTGAGATAATACCGCATAATAATGCCATATCAGGCCGGAAACAGATGATTATGCTGGGCTACAATCTCTCAGGCGAGAAAATCGCGACACAGTCACTGGGAAGACATCAGTCTTTCCTGCATCAGCTGATTTTGCTGGATGAGCATATAATTTATATGGATGAATCACGTGTCAGCCAACTCGAACAA
>SLHU01000127.1 GCA_007135995.1 Clostridiales bacterium
AAGAGCGGATTTCTGGTTCATACTTCACCTGTACCTTTACATATTGCTTTTGCAGACACTATTGTTTTTTCAGACACTATTGTTTTTGCAGACTTCATGCCTTACCCTGATGATCTTTATGCCGCTTATCCGGCATGTCAGCCTCTGCTGCGCATTGAGGCAGATCAAGTCAGCCTATTTGACTATTATAACGCATTTAACTCATTTTATCTGCCGCCCTGCCTGAGGCTTTTTTCCTTCAATGTTCTGTCTTCGGCAAGATGAATCGGCTTTCATCCTTTTCGAACAGCGGTCCCGATTTGATCGCCCGGGCAGCTGTCAGCCGCCGAATCATCTGCCCAATCTAACGCGCGCCGCGATGATCTTTCATTAAACTGTTTTATCTGTCGCCGGCATGGTACAATTATAGTTAAGAGTGCTGCTCAGCATCTTAAAAAACACACTGGTTTGCCATGAATCTTGGAGGAAATAAAATGATTTGTCCGCACTGTCATCGTGAGCAAAAGGATAACCATCAAACAGTCTGCATTTTTTGCAAAAAGACGCTGTACTCAGACACTCGTTCTCATCCTCATTCTGAAAACCATGATCAGACCAGTTCGTTTGTTCAGGCGCGGATAAGGGCAGAAGAAGGTAATCCGGCCGCATTGTACCGGCTTGGATTATGCTATTATCTTGGATCGGGGTGTACTCAAGATTATCAGAAGGCCGTCCATTATTTTCAGGATGCCGCTGATAAAGGAAACGCTGACGCACAGTATGCACTTGCGCTGTGCCTGCTCCAAGGCAAAGGCATTCAGCAGAAAATTTCCCTGAGTATTCACTATCTGAAGCAGGCATCTAAGCAAAAACATCCAAAAGCATCAGCGCTTTTGAATGAAATCAGCAAAAAGCATCGCAGCCAGCCGGCAGGCGAACTTCAGCTCATCACAGATCTGTCCCTGATCCCTGAGGCAAAGCGACAAGAAATGGTTCATTTTCTGCCCAATGATGCCGCAAATTCTTGTCCCAACGATCAGTATGAACTTACAAAATGTGAAGGCTTTCTGGCCTATCATCAGTTGGAGCCTTTAAAACATCTGGGTTATGTCAAGCTGAATATGCTTTGCTGCACAGGCTGCAAAAGCTGGTTTATTAACCGGCACGCATATAGCGTTCTCGCAGCCTCGGACTATAATCTTGACGGATTTGATATTCTTGGCTGTCGTGAGCATCAACGCCATGAATCGTTAATTGCCTTCCATACACCCGAAGAGCCAGAAGCCCCTGTCAAGACGCGCCGGCGGCGAGCAACTAGCACACGCGGCAGCCTGCGGGGACCCCGGCACCAACAGCATCTGGCGATCAAGCTGGCGGCCTGTGACGGCGGAGCTTCAGAAAACAGCTTTGGTTATAAAGGACTATGCAGCGACGAATATCATAAGCTGCACAAACAAACGGGGGATGCCCCCTGGTGTGCCAGCAGAAAAAACCAGTGCCGTGACTGGCAGGGTGCTGCGCCAGATAATCATGAATATCCTTGTCTTGAATCTCATCTGCTGATTGACTGGCGTTTAGGCAGTCCAAAAGATGGTGCTAATGATGCTCCGAGTCATCGTATTTCAGGAGATCGCGAAGGGAGTATCGCTTTGCTGACAACCGTGCTGCCAGGGGAAACAGAAAAAGAAAGGCGCGTGTTCGCAATATTCAAAATCAATAATCCAGAGCAAGTCTCCCCCGGTGAAATTGTCGCTGATCAAATGCTGCGTCTGGAAATAATGAAGAACGAACCTCTGTTTTTCTGGGATACATACCACAAGGATCAGAAAAATGATGAAATACCTAAGTGGGGTTCTGTTTTCTATCGGAACGTATCACATGATCAGATTCAGGTTTTCTTAAAGAAGGCGGTTGAACTGATCGAAGAGCCGGACAGGAAAGCGACGGCTGGAAAACTGCTGTCTTTCATCAGTGAGAAGTGAAGACGTCTTGGCCTGAGTATAGATTTTACAGAAAAAGTCCCTGATGATCTGCTTTGCCAGACGCGTTCTTGTTGGCTTGCTGCTGTTTAGATGGCTCTGCCATCTGACGCACAATATTCTCAAACAAAGTCTTTACATCTGAAGGGTCACGTCGTATTCGTACAGGTCACCGCGATAATATGAAAGTGTATATTGTACCGGCAAGTTGTTTACATCATAGACGATTCGCCGCATGGTAAGAATAGCAACGGGCGCCTGAATCTCAAGATCCCTCATAATTTCGCGCGATGAAATACTGGTGCTGATATATTGTCTGGCATAAGAGAAGCGGTTATTATAGCGCACCTGCATCAACCGGTTCAATGACTGCCGCGAGAAATCTTCCTGCAGGATATCTGGGTAAAGACTGGCCGGCAAATAACACGCTTCCAGAGCAATAGGATTTCGATCAGCGTATCGGACACGGCGCAGCATGACAACCGTCTCTCCTTCCGGCAGATTCAGACTGTTAATGATTTCTTTGTCCGGTTCAGTAATTCTGAACTCAAGCACACGTGCATGTGTGCTGAAACCGCGTTCATGCATATCTTCGGTAAAGCTGGACAGATGCGATAACTGACCTTTCAACCGGTTGCCTGCAACATATGTACCTTTACCATGTCGCCTGATAACCAGCCCGTCTTTCTCCAGCTCTGACAGGGCACGCCTGACCGTAATCCGGCTGATATGATATTGCTTCATCAGCTGATGTTCTGACGGCAATCTATGCCCGGCTCGTAAGTCATTTTGAATAATAGAATTCTGAACGGCTTGTTTGATCTGGTTGTATAAGACGTCCTTTTTGGGTGTACTCATTTTGATACCTCAACCTGCAGCGAAAATCTCTTAATTGTGTCAGCATCCATTGCAGCTAATAAATCTGATTCATCATGTAACTGCTGTCAGCATCCATCTCATCATTCACCAGTGATCTGATCTGCCATGTCAGCCGTGCGTCATGTCAGCAGATCTGCTGCTTCGTATATTGCTGCGCAATGACACCGGAGATCACATGTTCTAACAAAAAATGAAGTGATGGCAGTGGCGAAAAATACAATCAGGGGAGAAAGCGTCGACGCTTTCTCCCCTGATTGATGATCAGTTAATCATGTATAGTCTGTCTTCTTGCTGTTAGTTAGAGGCGAGCCACGCATCAAACTGACTTTGTGCCTCTGCCTGAACATCACGGAGACCAGCATCTTCCATCTCTGCGATCATTCTGGGAACTTCAACGGCTGGATCAGTTGTACCTGTAACCAGGCCTGTCCAGTATTTTTCACGAATAACATTCAGTACTGCAACTTCACTTTCGACGGCTTCAATGTTAAAAGAGAAACCAATGGTCTTTGTCGCTACTGCTTCTGAATAGCCATCAAAGATGACGTCCCACATATTAGGATCAACATCAACACCTTCAGCAGCTTCAACACTGCTCAGTGAATATGAACCCTGTGAGAAAGGCCACGGGCCGTAGTTGTTGCGGCCAGCTTCAGTTCTTTGTACAAGACCCTCATCGGTAAAGTTCCAATGCTCACCTTCGATACCATAGCGGAGAATATCGCGATATTCCTGATTGGTATTGACCAGTTCCTGATATTTCAGAGCCAGCTCAATATAATCTGAGTTATTGCTGATCGCGTTCATCGAACCACGGATCGAAGAAGTTGAAAGATAAGGGCCACTAAATTTTGATATGACCTGTGTATAACCGTCTCCACCTGACCAGATCGCGTCAGCGCCATAAAAGCCCTGGCCTGATTTAACAGCTGAATATGATCCCACATCATCTACCGTCGCGGCATCCTGGTTAATGTAACCAGCTTTATACCACGCATGCAGCGATGTCAGACGATCAAAGAGCTCGTCATCTTCAACAGTGACAATAATTGTGTCTTCAGCTGCTGTGCCAACTGTATGATAAGGAATAGCCAGCAGTGACTGGCGGTTGATATGATCGTAGCCGGCATCAAGGCCACCCAGGCCGCCACGTGTCAGCATCAGCGGGAACTGTGCGTCTGAGGCAGCTTCTACACCGCTTTCATTTGCTTCTTTGGCAGCGGACAGGAATTCTTCCGCATCGTGGAAATCCATTTCCCATTCAACATCAAATCCCAGTTCATCAACAAAGAGTCCTTTGTCAAAGCGCCAGAAAACTTCTGCGGCATAGTCTTTCTTAACAGGAATCGCATAGATATTGCCATTGACACGGGAGCCGTCCCAGACAACTTCCGGCATCGTCGCAAACAGCTCAGGTGTTTCGGTCTGAACCATATCGGTAATGTCGGCGAAGTATCCTGCATTAGCTTGTACTGCGTAGTTGTTGAACCACTCACAAGTAAATACCATATCATAGTACTCGCCAGTTGACAGCGCCAGCATGGTTCTGTCATTGTCATAGTACAATGTCTGCATGGTCACATTCAGAAGCGGTACGGAAATATCATTGAGTACTGCTTCTACTGCTTCCTGATCATTTGGCACTCTGCCGGGATTACCCATAATCCAGATAAGCTCAACCGGGTCACCTTCAGGTTCAGTTGCTTCAGTTGTCTCGGTCTCGTCGTCTCCATCATCTGCGGGAGCAGTTGTGGTGGTCTCACCGTCATCTGCCGGTGCTGTTGTTGTTTCATCTCCATTGCCGCAGCCTGCTGCGATCGTGAAAATGAAAACAAAAGCGACTAGCAACGCTAAAATTCGTTTGTTCATAATTTTCCTCCTCAAATATCTTTATTTTCTCAGCTTTGCGCTGATGAAAAACTCATTTGATCGCTCAAGGCGATACTCAATTGTTTCAGCGACAACCGTACTGACGACATCAGCGCCAATCACTTTCGGTGTCGATGTGAATTTCCCCTCGAGTGCCTGACAGGATAACTCGGTGTCTCCATAACTGCAGCAGTTATCAAT
>SLHU01000387.1 GCA_007135995.1 Clostridiales bacterium
ACTGCTGAAGGTTGAAAAAGACTGGGTACCTGCAGCGGAGGGTACATCGCTTTATATAAGGCCGTTTATTATCGCAACTGATCCCTTCCTGGGAGTCCGTCCGGCCAAAACATACAAGTTCATGATCATTCTTTCACCGTCAGGCGCTTATTATCCGCAGGGCCTTAATCCGGTGAGCATCTATGTTGAAACTGAATATGTCCGGGCCGTTAAAGGCGGCACAGGGTATGCCAAAACACCGGGCAATTACGCGGCGAGCCTGATCGCCCAGGACAGGGCGCATGAACGGGGCTATGTGCAGGTGCTCTGGCTGGACGGCGTGGAACGCCACTATATTGAAGAAGTAGGCTCAATGAATGTTTTCTTTGTAATAGACGGTAAAATCATTACGCCGCAGATAAACGGCAGCATACTGCCAGGCATCACGAGGCGAACCGTTCTGGAACTGGCTGATCAGCTGGGATATGAAACGATAGAAAGGCCGATCACAATCGACGAGCTCTGCCAGCTGACCAAGGAAGGACGGGTCAGTGAAGTGTTTGGATCTGGCACCGCTGCTGTTATCTCGCCTGTGGGCATTCTGCATTATCAGGATGAGGATCTGGTCTTCAATAAGAACGAGATCGGGCCGATCAGCAAAAAGTTTTATGATATTATCACGGGTGTTCAGTATGGCGTTCACCCAGACGAGTATGGCTGGATTGAAACTGTCTGACGCAGCTTTCATCTGCCGTCTTTTTTAATCACCAGACGCAGCCCATTTATTTTGTGTCTTCAGACATGAAATAAATGGGCTTTTGCGCGTATGGACTATCGCGCGTATGATTTATTTTAGTTCTTTTTTATTTTCCTGGACAGTTGAAAGCATCTCAGTCAGCTGTTTTTCAAGTTCGAGCAGACGTTTCCGGGCATATTCCATGGCCCCGCTGCGAATCATTTTTGCCGAATGATTCGCGGCTTCAACCGTCTGCTGTGCCTGCTGGCGTGCCTGTTGGGTGATTTCATGCTCATCAATCATGCCGGTCATGCGTGTTTCAGCCTCACGGATCATACTTTCCGCTTCTTTACGAGCTTCTGCTATCAGCTGACGATTCTGCTCAAGCAGCCATTTCGCCTGTTTCAGCTCAGCCGGCAGGCTGTCTCTGAGCATGCCGATCAGCACGAGCATTTCTTCGCGGTCTACCAGGCAGTTGTTGGAAAAAGGCATTGACTTGGCTGAAACAACACTATGTTCCAGATGATCCAGCAGTGCCGCCGTGTCCTGTTCATGTTTTTTAGTTGATTGACGATCGTACATATGGTTAGTCACCCTTCAAATCTATATGCTCAGCAGGCATGTCTTGTTTTTCAGACAGGCGCTGCGCGACAAAATCAGCGATTGGTTTCGGAACCATACGGCTGATATTGCCGCCGAACGCGGCAACTTCACGGACAATGCTGGAACTGGTAAATGACAAGTCGATGCGGCTGGGCAACAGACATGTTTCATACTCCGGAAGCAGGATTTTATTCGCTGCAGCCATTTCAGCTTCAAATCGATAATCTGATTCGCTGCGCAGGCCCCTGACCACAGCACTGGCTTGTTTTAAACGGTAAAGATCAACCAGAAGCCCGTCGAAGCGAACAACTTCCAGACCTTTTTTATTCTTTAAAGCAGCTTGCACCATTTCAACACGCTCATCCGCTGAGAACGCCGTTTTTTTATGACGATTACTTAATATGGCTACAATCAGAAGATCGCATAATCCAGACGCGCGGCGAATGATATCCACATGACCATTGGTCATCGGGTCAAACGAGCCCGGATAAATAAAAATCCGCAATCTGGTACCACCTTCCTGTTTTCTCTGACATTTAGTCTGATTCGTTCAGTTGGTAAAATGATAACATTGCCGTTCCATACTGGCAACGTCTTGATCGTTTCAAATTGATTACAAATGACGGTGAATCATCAGCAGCATTGTGCTCAAGAATGATCAGACCATCGGGATGCAGCAGGCTTGACAAGTCGGAAGCGATTTCATCGAACAGCGCCAGTGCTTTGTCATAAGGAGGATCCAGAAATATAATGTCGAACACCAGCGCTTCTGACAACAGTTTTCTCAGACGTTTTTTAACATCACCCGGCAGCAGGGTGACATGATCTGAGAGTCTGGTTTTCTCGATGTTGCTGCGGATGATATTGATGCAGACAGGTGATTTTTCTATCAGAAACACCTGACTGCAGCCTCGCGAGGCAGCTTCCAGACCAATCTGTCCGCTTCCGGAAAACAGGTCAAGAAACCCCCGGGCCGGCATGCGCGGGCTGAGCATCGAAAATAATGCCTCTTTTGTTTTATCGGATGTCGGTCTTGTCTGGTTTCCTTTTGGTGCCTGAAGCGGGATGCTTCCAGACAGGCCGCTGATAATTCTTGGCATGATGTTCCTCCACGTATTGAAAGACTGTGCGATGTGAAATAATGTCTGCAGCGTAACGACTGCATCATCAATGGCTTACAGAGGCTGCTGCAGACAGCAGCCGGCAGGATCGGTTCATCAAGCATATTTCCGGCGGCTGTCTGGTGCCGATCAGATGCCGATATGGGCGAATACATCGCCATAGCGCAGGTTTAGCGTTTGCCTGATGATCCTGTTTTCCGCATGCATAAGGTCAGGGTCTTCACGCAGCAGGCTGTTAAGCGCTTTTCTGCTCTTCTGGATCAAGTCCTGATCCTGATAAAGGTTTGCCACACGCAGGGGCGGCAGTCCATGCTGCCGGGTACCAAAAAAATCGCCTGGCCCCCGAAGCTGCAAATCTTTTTCTGCCAGTTCAAAACCGTCTCGAGACCGGCAGACGGCTGTCAGCCTGCTTCTTGCAAGTTCATCATCCGCCTCACTAATCAGTACGCAAAGAGAGGCCTGTTCTCCCCGTCCGATCCGTCCTCTGAGCTGATGAAGCTGCGCCAGTCCGAACCTTTCAGCATTTTCAATAATCATCAGGACCGCATTTGGATTATCGACGCCCACTTCAATCACAGTTGTGCTGACCAGAACAGCACATTTGCCGCTCAGGAAACGGTCCATCACCTTATCTTTCTCTGACGGTTTCATCCGGCCGTGCAGAAGGCCGGCTTCGTGACTGTCCGGCATCTGCGCCGAAATCCGCTGCCATACATTCTCAGCGGATTCAAGGTCCGACTCCGCACTTTCTTCGATCATCGGGCAGACCACGTAAACCTGATGTCCGGCATCAATCGTTTTTCTGATCAGCGCGTCAATTCTTGGCCTGTCTTTTTGTCTGGCTGTATAGGTGCTGATTGGTTTTCTGCCTTCAGGCAGCTGGTCGATCACCGAAATATCCAGATCACCGTAAAGCATCAGGGCAAGCGTCCGCGGAATCGGTGTCGCGGACATCACCAACACGTGCGGCACCAGCTGCGTGCTTTCCGACTGAGCTTTATTTTCAGTTTCTCCGGAAGTGTTTTCTGTCAGACGGATGCGCTGTCGTACCCCAAAACGGTGTTGTTCATCTGTTATGGCCAGCGCCAGGCATTTAAACCTGACACGATCTTCTATCAGCGCATGCGTGCCGACCAGCAGCTGCAGCCCGCCCTCTTCCAGTGACTGCAGCAGTTTATTTCTATCCGTCTTTTTTGTCGCGCCTGTCAGCAGTTCAACCTCAAAGCCACTGCCTGCCAGCAGCCGGGCCAATGTCTGGTGATGCTGCCTGGCCAGAACAGCCGTTGGTGCCATCAGAACCGCCTGCATACCGGCCAGCGCGCAGTGCAGCATGGCCAGCGCGGCAACAACCGTTTTGCCTGATCCTACATCCCCCTGCAGCAGCCGGTTCATCGGCCTTTCTGATCCCAGGTCGTGATGAATGGTCTGCCAGGCCTGCTGCTGTGCATGGGTTAATGTAAAAGGCAGTTGATTAATACACGCTTGTAAAATATGCCTGCGGCTTTCACTGATGACTGCCCGATAAGCCTTTCGGCTGTCCCTGGCTGACTGCCGCAGCAGATAAATGCCTGCCTGGAACAAGAAAAGTTCTTCAAAAGCCAGACGCTGCCGGCAGATGTCTGCCTCTTCCCAGTCTGCCGGATGATGGATGCGGCTGTACGCGAAAGCCGCGGCGCATAAATGATATTCACGCCTGATCCGCGCCGGCAGCGGTTCGGGAACGATGCTGATGACACGCGGTATCAGGTTTTCGGTCAGCTGCCTGATAAATGACTGGCGCAGACCCTGTGTCAGCGGATAAACCGGTCTAAGACGCTGTTTCTCCGGCAAGTGCTCATCTGGCTCAAAAGAAGGGTTCTCAACACTGAACAAGCGGCCTTTGCGCTTGACCCGTCCGCGAAAAACAAAGGTTTGCCCCGGAACAAGGCGCTGGGCATGCCACGGCTGGTTAAACCAGACAGCTTTTATTGAATAGGCATCATCCTGCAATACAGTCTGCAGGATATTCAACCTCCCTTTGCGGGATAAAACCGGCTTTTGTGCCACTGTTGCGCGAAAAACCGCTGTCTGCTGATGCTCAAGCTCAGATAACGGAGTCAGACTGAGCCAGTTTTCATAATCACGGGGAAAAAATGTAAGAAGGTCAAACCAGGTGGCAAGACCCAGCCGCGCCAGCATTGTCACGCGCCTGGCACCCACACCAGGCAGCATGCTGACCGGCTGGAGAAGCTGATTCATATCGTTCACGGCAGACACCTGCTGTTTGCTCATCGTACTGTTTCGCCTTTTTTATCCTGTTCAGCCGTCAAGACGGTGCCTGACTGCGGGTTTTCATGTACAGACGCCCGGTTTTGCAGTCGTTCACAACCGGACAATGATCACATTGAGGGTTTCTGGCCATGCAGCAGCTGCGCCCATGGAAAACCATCAGGTGTCCGTAGGCAATCCAGTCATCACGGCATATC
>SLHU01000065.1 GCA_007135995.1 Clostridiales bacterium
GCCTTGTGTCAGGATAATTTTAAACTGTTTTGGACCGATCGGCGTTACCTGGCAGGGGCGGGTGACCGTATCAAGAATGGGTACACCGTCTGCCATGCCTTTCAGGAATGCGTCCGTTATAGGCTGATCAACTGTAACTAAGTATTCTTTTTCATGGCGGTTGCCGGCCCGAAGGATTTTATTGACGATTATGCCGTCATTTGTCAGAAAAATCAGCCCTTCCGAATCTCTGTCAAGTCGGCCGATTGGATATATGCGTTCGGGATAACCCACGAAGTCAATAATATTATCATTTCGTTTGGGATCCGTTGTGCAGGTAATCCCCTCTGGTTTGTACAAGACAAGATAAACCGGCCTGTCATGCGGCATAATGACTTCATCTTTAATTCTGACTGTTTGAAAATCACTGATCCGGCTGCCAAGCTGCGCCGGCTGATGGTCAATGGTCACAAGCCCCTGGCTGATGAGTTTGTCTGCTTCGCGGCGGCTGCAAAAGCCGCTGTCCGCGATATATTTATTAAGCCTGATGCCCTGTTTGCTGTCAGCTGTCGTCATGATTTCACCTGTTGTCACGCTTGCTGGTCAGCGGCTGTTTCAGCTTGCCGGACAAATCCACTTGTATGAGCGGAATATCAGGATGGCTTGATTCCAGCTCCTGGATAAAAGGACTTGGTTCGCTTTTTGGGGGGGTGCCTACCAGGATTACCTGAACAGGCTGACTGTCGACATATGCACTTACAGCCTCGGCTGCCTGGTTACTGAATTTAACAATCATTTCTGCGCTAAGGTGTTTTGAAATATCAAACAGGATCTCTACTTCCTCACTGGCCAGCCAGTTTTTATGCTCGCATGAGCGGACACAGATGACTTTCAGAGGCACATCAGCTTTATCAGCCAGTCTCCGGCCAGCCTCTATGAGCCGGCGCGATGATTTCTGTTCAGTAACGCAAACCAGTATCATATTGATTGTTTCCTTTCAATGAGAAAATGTATTTCGCAAAGACTATACAAGGTCGTTTGATCACACATACATTCTAATCATAAAGTATGAAGAGATTATGACTGGATCACAACAAAATGATATCAGATTTTAATATGCCAAGAAGTGAATAGCGACACGGTCCGTGGTGAAAATCAAACTCAGAATGTATCGACATTCTGATTGTCATATCGACTCAGCGTAAAGGTAAATGCAGTGCCTTCACCGGGCTTGCTTTCAACAGAAATATTTTGATCCATCAGGTGTAAAATTTCGCGGGCAATAGAAAGCCCAAGTCCGGTGCCGGGCTGCTGATGGGCCTTGTCAGCCTTGTAGAAGCGGTCGAACACATGGTCAAGATCTTCTGGGCTGATGCCAATGCCTGTGTCCGCAACAGTGACATAAATGCTTTTTTCGTCCCAGGCAAGCCTGATATTAATCTCACCATGGTCGGGTGTGAACTTCATGGCGTTGTCGATCAGAATCACCAGAATCTGTTCAATTCTCTCCTGGTCACCATATGCGTCCGGACAGTCCGGCAAATGGTCCGGCAGCCGCAGCGTCAGGCTGAGATCTTCAGCCTGTGTCTGATACTTCAGCTTTAAATCCGACAACATATCCTGCATATTGACTTTCCGCATATGGATGGGCAGGCTTTTCGCCTGAAGCCGTGAAAGCTCGAGCATATCATTGATCAGATGTGATAACCGGGCTGTTTCACGCAGCAAGATATTATAATAGCGGCGGCGGTCATCTTCATTGCTGACCATGCCGTCATTAAGCGGTTCAAGTAAGGCTCTGATTGCGGTGAGGGGTGTGCGCAGCTCATGTGATACATTGGCGACATAATCACGTCTGGTTTGTTCCAGGCGTTCCGATTCGGTGATATCACGCAGCAGACCAACCGCGCCGACGATCTTGCCGCGGTTGTCCTGCAGACAAGATACATGCAGCTGTATTTTGCGTTCATTTGTACAGGCCATCGTTGTCTTGATGCTTTTTTTTGACTCGATCGCTTCCATAAAAGTCTTATAGAGCTTGCTTGATTCCTTGAACGGGTTGTCATGCCCGATCAGCTGGCTGAGCGGCTGACCGGCCACGGGCTGCCTTTTCGCCTTCTGCCAGTGCAGACCGCCGCGGTCACTGCTGTGAGTGTCTGAGTAAAGGCTGTCTGCGGCGCCGCTTCCAGACGCTTTGCTTTCTTCCGGACTGTTTTCAGTCGGCTGCTGCGGTCGGGGGCCGGCATCGGGCTGATCAAGGTCAGGCCGTTCGCTTTGATCAAGGCCGGACTGCTCGCTGCCGGGGTAAGCAGATTGACCGGTGTTTTCATTCGCCGACTGGCTGATCCCGTTTGAATCAGTAAAACCAAGCAGACTGAGCGCCGCCTGGTTTATCTGGGTCAGATTCAGATCAGCGTCAACCGCGATCAGTCCTTCTCCCATGCCTTCCAGCACCTGGCGCAGACGGTTTCTTTCGAACGTCAGCGCTGAAATAGAACCGGAAAGCTGCTGGGCAAGATTGTTCATGGTTGAGGCCAGTTCGCCAATTTCGCCTTTTTGCTTTGTATCCGCCCGGACCGAAAAATCACCCTCCGCCATGGCCAGCGCCACATCACGTGTCTGCCGCAGTGGCTGGATGAGCTTGGCTGTGGCAATATAGGCCGGAATCATCATCAGCAGAAACACGATCAGTGAAGATGTCAGCAGCGCGATATTCATGTTTCTAAGCCCTATGCTGAGTTCCTCAAGGGGTTTGACAAAAAACACAGCGCCCACGACACCCGACTGACGGCCAAACCGCAGACTGACCGGTACGCCAATAAACAGCATTTCTCTGCTGCCGCCGCGCATGCGCCTGGTAAACCAGATGGAACTGCTTTCGCCGGACAGGATACTGTCTAGGTTTTGCTCTATCTGGGCATTGATTTCTGGTTCCAGCTGCCCGGCATCTTCAGGAAGTGATGTGTTTCTGATATCGCGGCTAAGGCCGTCAACAACGAACACCCAGGCATCAAAAAACTCGAATGAGGAGCTGAGAATACTATCAAAATAAGGATCCTGCTGCATAAAACTGGCAGCGGCTATGGTAGCCATTGCCTGCGCCTTCGGTTTGAGTTCATCTACTTTGATTCTAGTGAAAACAGGCTTTGACAACATTCCGTAAAGCAAAGCTGTCAGCAAGGTCCAGAGAAATAGAGCCAGCACCAGTAAAATGAGAATACGCCGGAAATAGACACTGCGCTGCATTCAGTGAAACACCTCAAACTTATAGCCGACACCATATACAGTGATCAGGCCCCAGGGTGCGTCCTCCAGGCTTATTTTCTGGCGAATGCGCTTAATATGCGTATCAACCGTTCGCGTATCACCAAAATAATCATATCCCCAGACCTGGGATAAAATCTGTTCCCGATCCATCACCTGGCCGGGATGAGACGCAAGCAGGTGCAAAATCTCAACTTCCTTGGGTGTGCAGGGAATGACCGTTCCGCTCACCTTCACCTGGTAATTATCCAGGTTGATCTCAAGCTGATCAAAGCGCAGTACATTGCCGCTTTCACTGGGGTCATGGTCTGTCATGCGGCGCAGCACTGCTTTGATGCGGGCAATGACTTCACGCGGGCTGAAGGGCTTGACGATATAATCATCAGCGCCGAGTTCCAGACCGAGCACGCGGTCTATTTCTTCGCCTTTGGCTGTCAGCATGATGATCGGCACACGGCTGGTGCGTCTGATTTCGCGGCAGACATCAGTTCCGGAGCGGCGGGGCATCATCAGGTCAAGGATGATCAGGTCAGGCTGATCACTTTTAAAACGAGTCAATGCTTCCTCACCGTCATACGCTGAGCTGTAGGCGTAACGCTCCGCCTTTAAGTATAAACCGAGAGATTCATGGACAACAGGATCATCGTCACAAATCAGAATATGTGGTGGTTTACTCATTGACTCTTACCTGCCTTTATCAAAATTTGAACAGTTGGCCGCTTGATGCAGACAACTTACAATTATTATAAACTAAAAGTTTCATATTAACAGTTTTTGCCATGATTGTTCAGAATTTGTTATAATCAGACCACTAAAAAAAGAAAGAAAAATAATGGTGTAATAATGTATCAAGCAGATCGCTGGACAGACTATGAATTGATCGATGCCGGAAACGGCGAGAAACTGGAACGCTGGGGCAGCACGATCCTGCAGCGTCCGGATCCGCAGGCAATCTGGCCTCATGATCCCTGGCCCAGGCCGGATGCCTTATACATCCGCAGTAAAAGCGGCGGCGGATCATGGCAGAAGTTTCGCGATCTGCCTGAGCGCTGGCAGATCACATACCCCGGACTGGCCGGAGACCTGACCTTCCAGGTTGAACCAACAGGCTTTAAGCATACGGGCCTTTTCCCTGAACAGGCTGCGAACTGGGACTACTGCAGCCGTAGGATCATGGACGCGAAAAAAGAAAACAAAACGGTGCGCGTGCTGAACTTGTTTGCCTATACCGGCGGCGCAACGGTTGCCTGTGTGAAAGCGGGCGCGGATGAAACGGTTCATCTTGACGCGTCAAAGGGCATGATCAGCTGGGCACGTAAAAACGCTTTGTTGTCTGGTGTCAGCGATAAGCTGGTGCGATATATGGTAGATGATGTGCAGAAATTTGTAGACCGTGAGCTGCGCCGGGGCCGGCTTTATGAAGGGATTATCATGGACCCGCCAGCATATGGCCGCGGACCCGGCGGAGAAATGTGGAAGATAGAAGAAGGCTTGTTTGACCTGGTCAGCCGCTGCAGTAAACTTCTTTCGGATCAGGCGCTTTTCTTTGTTGTCAACGCTTACAGCAGCGGACTTGCGGCAACTGGTCTGGCCAATATCATGCGGCTGGCGCTGGAACCGTCTGCCGGAGGACACTCAGAAGCAAAAGAA
>SLHU01000298.1 GCA_007135995.1 Clostridiales bacterium
AGTGATGAACTCCATTTTGGCAGATAACCAAAAAAGAATATGAGCAGACCGGCAAGGATGAATGCGGCAGGAATTTGCATGGCGGCTGATTCAATGACCTTTATGAACCTGATATCCGGATTATTGGCAGAGGTGATGGCGGCCGTTACTCCGGTTATTGTGATAACACTGCCAGTTCCAATGAACATAAACAGCAGGTGACTGATCAGCCATTTCATTTTTGAAAGCTTAGTGGCCATCAGGTTATCCAGAAATCCGTTTTTTTCTTCAGAAGACATACGGGTAAATGCCTGAACGGTATAAAATATTGAAAAAGAGCAAAGTATAGCAATGATAATCATCATAAAGATTTCATCCATATCAAAAACATCACCGAATATTTCATCCGCGCGATCAAGACCGGAAATTGCCTCGTTAAACTCGCCGCTTGATAAACCGAATATTACACCCATGAGCGTCATGGCTGACAACCAGATGAATAGCGAGCTTCTTTGCAGACGAAAAGCTAATCCTGCCGGGTGCAGCAAATACTCAGAGGCGCGGGCGGGGCCGCGTCTTGCCGGAATCATGCCGGCGCCGACATCCCGATGCTTTTCAAGTTTTAGCGCGGCTATCAGGCAGATCGTGAATATGACTGCTGGAATGACCAGTATCCATGTATTATTTTGATGAAAAGCGTGAACCTGCTGATACCAGCCAAAGGGTGAGAGCCAGACGGGCCAGGCGCTGTTAAGCTTTGTACCGCCGGCTTCAAGTGTGCCCAGCATATTGCCGATGGCGCTCAGAAGGAATGCCGCGCCAATCACCAGTCCGCCCAGACCATTCGCGCCGCGGCTTCCTTCGGCAAGCTGCGCACAGATCGCGGCCAGCCCTGTAAAGGTGATGCCAAGCATGCCGAGTGCTGCGGCCGCTGCCAGCGCTCCCTCAGCAGATAGTCCGAAACTGATGAAAACGACAGCCAGCAGCAGTGCGATCAGGATGTTTGCGATAACTGTGACAATAACCGATGCCAGCAGCCCGGCATGCCGGCCGACAGCCAGAGAACCAATCATATCAGATCGGCCGATTTCTTCGTTCTGGCGAGTATGCCGAACAATCGTCATAATACTGAAAAGCGCGATCAGAACGGCAATGACCGTAGATGACCGCATCATAATGAATCCGCCAAGACTGACGCCGGATGCCGGTGCGAGAAAGATTCTCATCGCTGGATTTGCCATAAACATTGTGATCATACTGATGATTTCAGCATCATCCGCGAACACATTATCAAAGGTGGCTGTCAGTGACATCGTCAGAAAGGCGATGCCCAGGATCCAAAGCGTTAAGCGAAGCCGGTCACGTTTAATGATCAGTCGTGTGATTGAACCAATACCCATTAATGACTTCAATTTCATTTTTGATCACCCTCCCGAGATTGATTGCGTTTGCGTCTCGTTCTGGTTGCTGTTGTTATAGTGATGCATGAATAATTCTTCCAAAGTCGGCGGCTGGCTGGTAAGTGATTTGACTTCAAATTGTGTTAAGTAAAGCAGTGCATGCTGCAGTTTATCGCTGTCAACTTGAAATTTTGTCCTATCCCTGTCGATGACGATGTCATGGGTGCCTGGCACCTGATCTAAATCTTCTATTTTCTTTTCGGTAATGACATCAATCGATATTCTGGTCAAATGCCTGAGTTGTTTCATGCTGCCGGACTCGACGATTTTCCCCTGCCTGATAATACTGACTTTATCGCATAGCTTTTCAACAACCGCCAGAATGTGACTGGAAAGGAGCACTGTTTTCCCAGATGCTTTCAGCTCCTGCACTGATTCCTGAAAAGCAGCTTCCATCAGCGGATCAAGACCTGTAGTCGGTTCATCCATGATGAACAGATCGGCATTCGATGAAAAGGCGGATACCAGCGCTACCTTTTGTCGGTTGCCTTTTGAGTAGGTCCTGCATTTTTTTGTCGGATCCAGCTGAAAACGATCAAGCATCGTCTTTAGTTTTTTCTCATTAAGGCCGCCTCTTAATTTCCCGAAAAGGTCGATGACTTCACCGCCGGACAGATTAGGCCAAAGATAGACATCGTCAGGGATATATGCCAGTCTCTGATGCATGTCGGCTGCCTGATGCCAGGTGTCCTGATCATATAGCCTGGCAATCCCTGAGGTTTTTCTGAGCAGACCCAGAATGATTCGTATGGTGGTTGTTTTTCCGGCACCATTGGGGCCGATAAACCCCAGAATGTCACCTTCTTCAATTTTCAGATTAATACCGTCCAGTGCTTTTGTTTTACCATAATACTTTACGAGATCTTCCAGATAAACGATAGACATGAAATCACTCCTTCATTAATGTTGCTGACTTCGTTTTTCTTGGGTTACCTGTCTGGTGAACGTTTTGATGGCAATTCTGTGAACCGCCGGCCTATATCATCCAGAATATCTCTGGCGATGTGACTGATTTCCAGGTCTCCTTGTTTTATGCCTAGCATGTTTTCTAGCGTGTTTTGTAAAAAAGAATATCTTCTCAGAATGATATCAAATCGGTCCGGACCATGGTCTGAAAGTGCCTTCATAAACAGCGCGCCCATTTCCTGCTGATGGATAAGAAAAAGCTTGGTAAAAAAATCGGCTGCTTCCTCCGGGTAATCAGTTCTAAATGTTTTTTCATCTATTCCTTGCTTGACAATCCCTCGGACAAAGGGCAGAAGCATATGTTGTGAATATTGAAAAACGATCCGTTCAAGTCTTATGTTTTTATCACCTTCATACAGTTCCTGCATGAATAAAATTACTTCAACCGGCCGCTCTTTTTTTAGCTGATTCACTTTGAGAAAAAATGAGTTAAGTTTTTCCAGAGCAGATAAATGAGTTTGCTGATCGATTGAATAAGCAATCTGCATGATGTCGCTGATGAACATTTGAGCGATTTCTTCGAGCAGCATTTCCTTCGAAGAAAAATGGTGATAAAACCCGCCTTTCGATAAACTTGACGCTCTAATAATACAATCAACCGAAGTGTTATCGTATCCCTTTTCCGCGAACAACTTCAGCGCAGTTTCAATAATCTGAGTTTTTCTGTTTTGGGCAATTGTTTTTTTGTCCATACAACCTCCTGGGTGCTAAACGAACCATAAAGACCGACCGTCGGTCTGTAAATTTATATTAGCAAGTTGCCTACTTGTTGTCAAGAGCGATGCTGGGTGTAAGAACACTATATCTTGTCTCCAGCATTTGAACTGCATAAGGTGATGGAATCACTTGCTTTATTCATAGTATAAAAGACTGGCCGGCTGGTGTAACCTGCCATTGGTTTGTGATCACACAATCTATGGTTTGCGTGACAGCAAAGTCACGGGCTAATACACAGATTTAGCAAAATCAAGTATAATGAAGGGCATGTAAAAATGATAACAAAACAGTCTGGATTAGAAATGCTGCAGCTGACTTAATGTTTCGGGTTACCGTAAACAGAGATTTCATTTATGTTTTGTGTGATGAGATTCATTTTTTTGTTGTAAAAGCGTTCTAACCCTATCTGCTCAGGTTCTGTACTAGGAGGAATTTTGCTTCACCGTCAGGTTTTCAGGTCATTTGAGGAACCAAAATACAGAATCTTTTTCAGCGCGATGCTGCCTAACAGGGCTGCCATGAACATGCAGACCCTCGTTCGTTCGCTTTTGATATACCGTCTGACTGGCTCAGCAACCATCCTTGGCGCGATGGCATTTGCTGATCTGATTCCCCTGCTTCTATTTTCGCTGATCGGAGGGGCTCTGGCAGATCGGTATCAGAAAAAATCTATTTTACTGATGGCTAATATTTTGTCGATGCTGGTGGCTTTAGGCGTTGCGCTTTCAATCACCTTGGGTTATTTGCAGTCCGAACATGGCGGTGCGCTTTGGATACTGGTGATCGCTTCTATCCTGCAGGGTTCAGCAATGGGCTTTTCGCTGCCTTCCCAGCAGGCCATTTTACCGGAAATTGTGGGCAAGGAACAACTGATGAACGCGGTCTCGCTAAATGGCATGAGCATGAATGTCATGCGTTTTCTGGCACCGGCTGTGGCAGGGTTTCTGACCGATATGATTGGCTTTGACGCCGTTTACTATACAATGGCTGGTCTTTTTTGTCTTTCATTTGTCTTGCTTTCACTGATGAAGCCAACCGGTGTGATTGGTGTACAAAAACATAGTGCTATCGCTGATGTCAAGCAAGGGATTCATTATATCCGACACGATTCCACTATTTTCATTATCCTTTTACTGGCTCTGGCCGGGGTTGTATTATCATTGCCCTATATCCTGCTCATGCCGATCTTTGCCGATGATGTTCTCAAGGTAGGTGCTTCAGGACTGGGCGTGCTGATGAGCGCTTCCGGAGTGGGCGCCATTGCCGGCTCGCTGGTCATGGCTTCGCGGCCTAACCGTAATCGAGGTTTTTTACTGATTGTCAGCAGTATCCTTATTGGATTGGCTTTGCTGGGATTTTCGTTATCCGCAGTCTGGGTTCTGTCGCTGATTCTGATCAGCCTCGTCGGGTTTACCCATGCTTCGCGGATGACCCTGAGTAATACATTGCTCCAGTACTATACACAACCTGAATACCGCGGCAGGGTGATGAGTGTCTACATGATGGAAATCGGGCTGATGAGTTTTGGTGCCTTTGGTGCAGGTCTCCTGGCAGATGCATTTGGTGCTCCGCGGGCTCTGGGCAGCTTTTCGGTTCTCCTGATCATTATTTCCTTGGCTGCGCTTATTTTTCTGCCTAAAATCCGCAAGCTGGACTAGAGTCTGCTTATGATTTTATGCCTGACACTGTTTGAGAACCTGGCATACGATCGTAACCAGGAGAAAAGGTGCAGCGATTTAAAGACAGCTGGCAGCAA
>SLHU01000400.1 GCA_007135995.1 Clostridiales bacterium
CATCACAGACGAAAAGCAACTGGAGCGGATCATAGCCGATCCGGCCAAACCGTTTAATCTTGATGACAACCGTGGATATTCCGGAGAAAAACAACCTATTTATACTAAGCCGACTTCATTAGTTGATATATGCAAACAGGGAGTCGATAAAGGTGCCAGGCGGCTGGAGGTATCGTATGATTATTTTTTTGGCGGCACTGAAAGAAAATATTATCCTGATGACGCATTTACAATTAAAGCTTTTAAGGTAATCCACGATGTAGCCGCCGAGTATGGACTTGGTTTTTCAGCCAGTGTTCTTTCGCCGCTTGATATTGGCCCGGGTTACGCCAAAGCCTATAAGCAGGCAGGCGAAACATGCCAGTTTCAAGAGGGTCTGATTGATGAGCGTACGGGTGCGTTTAATGCAACAATCACCTGTCAGACGCAGTGGACGAACAATAAAGGGCCGATCAAGTTAACCATTAAACAGTGGCTTGTATACGCTTTTAATGAGCAGCAGATAGAAGATAGTGATTTCTATTATGTTGATCCTGATCGTATCACCGATATTACCAGCCAGGCTAAAATGGAAATTGATGAGTCAAAAAATGAAATATCTCATGCCGGCTATGGCCGAAGTCAGCTTTCTATCGCCGGGCGTTTGCCAGATCATCTCATAGACAGCTCGCTTAATCGAGTCCTGGCTGTAATCATCTACGAAACACCTGAAATTGATTATTTTAGTGATCATGCCTGGCCCTATGTTAAGTCAATCATTGACCGGCACGCAGACGCAGGCATCACCTATTCAGGCTTTTATTCAGACGAAATGCATATACAATTTGACTGGGACCTGATCAATCATTTTGGCCTGGATGAGATTAGAACGAGATATCTGACAGACAATATGATGAATCATTTGTCGGCAGAATATGATGACGATTTTTATAATGATCTGCGGAAATATCTGGTTTACTTTGCCTACGGACATCAGGCAGCGCATGGGTTGCCTGAACATATGGATGCACAGCATGTATTTGGTCAAGACAATACCTCAATCCATCGAACCATTCAGATGCGAAGCCGTTATTTTGAAACACTGCAAAAACAGGTGGTCGGTTTAGCGCTGCAGGGCAAGGCTTATGCAGAAGAAAAGTTTAACCGGTTGATTATGACCCGCGCGCACGCTACCTGGCAGGAGTCACCCACCTGTGACCGGTTTTTTGCAGAATCGAAATTCCAAGAAGCAGATGATAAAAAACGCACCCGATATGAGTATACACCAGACTTTGTATGGTCTTCGTCGATTCGCGAGAATATGTCTGCCTGCTATGATTATTTTAAGTGGAATCGTTTTCTGACAGGTGGCGGTACAGATCATCCGGAAGGTGGTTTTATTGACAGAAATTATTATGCTCAGGCTCTGTCTGCCTCTTTTGGACTGCTGAATCAGTATCCGCTTTCCTATTGTGCCAGCTGGGGCAGCCCTGCAGAAATAAAAGAAAGACAGCGTTATGTGCGGAAAGCTTTTGGCAACCTTGAGTTTTCTGCAGATATTAAAGATCTGCTCGTTCAGGGGCTGGAAGCAAGAAAGAGTGAGGTTTTATCCTTATATCCCTTAGATTTAAATCCATTTGCCGAGCGGTTCGGCAGCTGGATGGTTCAATACGGTTACTGTGACTACATTACGGAAGAAATGCTTCTTAACCATGTTGATTTTCAAAAACAGCCAGAACTGAAAGTCGGTACCAGGACGTATCGATGTTTAATAGTGCTTTTTCAGCCTTTTATGAAAAAGGAAACAATAGAGCTGCTGGAACAGTGGGTAAAATGCGGCGGAAAGGTTGTCTGGATATCGGTACCGCTGGCTTCTGGTGTCATCAGTGACACCTTATATCAACAGTGGTCTGATCTTTTTGGCATAGAAAAAGTCACACCCGCCTGGCAAGGCAAAAAAGCAAGCCATAAGCAGATCAGTTTTTCTGATGCACTTGACGGTACAGACACAATGCCGGTACTAAGTGATTTATTACCCGATCGGGTCTACTCGGTTTATCCTGACTGCAGCAGCAGTATTGTGGCCTGGTGCGGTGATGAACCGGTTGGTATCTGCAGAAAAACTGCAGCACAGGGATTTGCGGCTTACCTTGGCTTTAGACCGCGTGATGACCAGTCCTGCTCTCTAGGCGACGATCAGGCATTCCTGTTTGATATTCTCAGGCAATTGGGCGCATATTCCAAAAATAGTGCTGAAGCGATGTCAAGACCCGCCCAATCCCCCTGGTACATATCTGAATTTCCAAACGGAGCAGTGTCAATTGCAGCTCACTACCGCACTCTGGAAGAATGCTGGCCAGGCTCGTTTTTCCGTGATGAAGCAGAAGACGATGCCTTGATTAAAACTTTAAAGCTGCCATCAGATAAGATTGAGGCTCAAAACGAGATCATTCTGGGACATAGCATCAGCTGCAAAGGTTCAGGCAACCTAACCTATCGTCTGAATACACAAGCATTGCCAATTGGATTTTCAGGCAATGAAACCACAGGCATAAACATCGACAACACTGAATATGTATTTTCTGACAGACCAGTCAATCTCATCTACTCCTGGCTAGATGAACAACTCATCACCAAACTTCAAGGAAAAACAAAGGTGCCAGGCACGGATGAAACAAAGGTGCCAGGCACGGAAGAATCAGAGCTTCTGCAGAGAACGCATCTGAGTTTCTTGAATCCTTCAACTTTAGTTGTTTTTTGTGATCAGCCTGCAAATTTATGCATACCAATCCCATCAGAATTTAACGAATCCATTAATAATGACAGTCGTCTTGTTTATTGGGGAGACGATCTATTAAGTAATAGTGATGCAGATCCGGTCATCTGCCAATACAAGTGCAGCAATCAAGCATTAAGTTTTGATGCTGCAAAACCTGGCTGGTATGTATTCATGCCGTCAAAACTAGTGTAATTAATATGATTTCAGAGGTGTTGCAGGTTTAATTAACTGATTATCAGAATCGCATAGCATTATTGACTTGACTTTTATACGGGAGAATATGACATGAATAATCTTGATAAATCCTATAAAAATGCATTCCCTTTCAACTTGCTGTCAGCAACAGACAGTCTGGGCAGATCGCTTCCGAATGAAAAAAATACAACGCCTAAAAGAAACGGAAAGTATGTCGGTTTGTTCTACTTTATCTGTAATCCATCCAGTACAGTACAGAACACGCCTGTCTACGATATCTCGGGAATTTTGGAGACGGACCCTGATGCTGCTTATAAACCTGATTCGGATTTATGGGGTCCTTCTGGTGCCAGGCACTTTTGGGGGAAACCATTATTTGACTACTATACTCATGATGATGAATGGGTAGTCAGAAGGCATATGCAGATGCTGACTCAGGCGGAGATTGACTTTATTGTGTTTGATACAACGAATCAGAGTATATATTCGGATACAGTTGATGTTGTTCTGAGGGTTCTTGACGAATACAGTCAGGCCGGATTCGATGTGCCTAAAATTGTATATTATACAAATACAGATAGCGGCAAAAGGATTAATGAAATTTATGAATATCTTTACAAACCCGGCAGATATCAGCATTTATGGTTTTCTTGGGACGATAAGCCGCTGATTATTGGAGACCCCGATCAGTGTTCTGATGAAATACGCCGATTTTTCACATTTCGTTTGAATCAGTGGCCAACAGAACCGGATAAAAAAGGTGGGTTCCCCTGGATATCTTTCCATCGACCACAAACTGTTTATTACGCTGATGATGGCCATCCAGAGGTCATATCTGTTTCTGTCGCTCAGCATCCACATATTTTGTTTGGTGATTCAGCACTTTATGATGAACCATCTAATCGTGGCAGAAGCTTTCATGAGAACAAGAATGACTATACACGTGACGCTTGTTTATGGGGATATAATATTGCTGAGCAATGGGAGTACGCCCTTGAAGTTGATCCTGACATCATTTTCATCACTGGATGGAATGAATGGACAGCCGGCCGATTTGACGGTATATCTGAAAGACCTGTAGGCTTTGTTGATTGCGCTGATCAGGAATTTAGCAGAGATATAGAGCCAATGGAAGGCGGCCATTTTGATCTTTACTATCTGCAGATGATTGGTTATATAAGATTATTTAAAGGCGTAGACGCATGGCCGGAAATATCGGGTCAGCGAACGATTGATATCAATGGCTCCCTTATGCAATGGGATGATATTTCGCCGCAATATCTGGATTTTCCTGGCGATGACCATGGTCGGTCACATCCCTCATTTGGCGGCAAGACACTGGAAAACCTTGGCAGTGAAAACGATTTTCGCAGCATGAAAGTAACGCATGATGATTGCCATGTCTATTTTTACGCTGAATGTACAAAGCCAGTTAAGCCCTATCATTTCAAACCATGGATGTGGCTTTTAATCAAAGTGGAAGGATCTCAGGCAAAAAGCTGGCTGGGATATCAGTTTTTAGTCAATCAAGTTGTTTTGAATAACACTGAAACATTTTTGCAAAGATGTCTGGGTGGTTTCAGGTGGAAAACGGAAGCGCGTGTTAAATATTCCATAGATGGAGAAGTGATCCAGCTGGAAATTCCAAAATCGTTGATTGATATTCCGGAAGGCAACCAGGCATTCAGCATTGAGTTTAAATGGGCGGATAGTCAAAAAGACCTGCGGATTGCTGATCAATTCTATTTACATGGTTCGGTGGCACCATACGGCCTGCTAAACTACCGCTATTCATCAGCAACTGACTAGTTCAAATAGAACTTGCGAAAGTGGCACGGAAAAGGCGAATAAAACGCTGGTGCCAGGCACGAGTAAAACGCTGGTGCCAGGCACGAATAAAACGCTGGTGCCAGGCACGAGTAA
>SLHU01000394.1 GCA_007135995.1 Clostridiales bacterium
TCATCCTGGCCAGTTATCAGCAAATCATATGCAAATAACTAAAAACATCCTGTCCAGCCGTTATCATATGAAGGTGATCAAGTTCAGCCTGGCCAACCAGCCTGGCCAGCCAGACCGGATCAGTCATCGTTTTATATCAGTCAGCATTATATCAATGAGGTGAAAGATGAAACGCATAGATCATCAGCATGAAGCACACAATGCAACCGAAAATGAAAGGACTCAAAGTATGGCAAATCAGGCACAGGGCCATCAGCTGAAAAACGCACCTGCCAGCCGCCGGCAATATGAGGATGCCTGGATCAGGACCGAATGGCTGATTGGCCGTGAAGGACTAACCAAACTTCAAGCTGCCACAATCGCGGTTTTTGGTCTGGGCGGCGTGGGATCATATGCCGCTGAGTCACTTTGCCGCAGCGGCGTGGGCAGGCTTATCTTATTTGATCATGACCGGGTTGCGGCAAGCAACCTGAACCGGCAGCTGATCGCCACCCATCAGACAATGAACCAGCTGAAAGTTAAGGCCGCCAGGGACAGACTGCTCAGCATCAATCCTGAATGCGAAGTGGTCATCCACCCGTTTTTCTGGCCGGCAGATATCACATCAGAAGCCAGCAGACAATATCTGCCTTCGTCAACAGACTATATCATCGATGCGATTGATAACATTCCGGCAAAAATAAACCTGGTGATGATATCGGCTGCACGCGGCATTCCGATCATCAGCTGCATGGGAACCGGGAACAAGCTCGATCCGGGCAAATTGTGCCTGGATGATATCTATCAGACGCACACATGCCCGCTGGCCAGAATTATGCGGCGCGAACTGAGAAAACGCGGCATTGCCTCGTTGCAAGTGGTTTACTCAACTGAACTTCCCAGAAGAATCATCCGTGATCCCTCTGGCTTGCCCGAGCCGGACGAAAGAGCAAAACCCATACAGGCAGATGATGATGCTTATTTAGACCCGGAACCGGCAAGCACTGATGCGGCAGCGTCCGCTATACTGCAGAAAACCAGGGGACCAGCCAGCATGTCTTTCGTGCCGGGCAGCGCCGGACTGATGCTGGCAGCCGCGGTTGTCCGTGACCTGCTTTGAACAGAAACTAACGCAGTTTCCGTCGCAGCGGACGTGTCACCTCTCATCCACTACCTGTCCCTTCAGCTGTTTTAGCTGGCGCGGCGCTCTGACATCCTTTATGGGTTCACCTTTGAAAACCTGATCTCTGAACGCTGTTGAAATCATCAGCTTGATGCGGTTTAGCTGATTCACTTCACTGGCGCCCGGGTCGTAGTCAATCGGCACAATATTCGCTTCCGGATGCAGTTTCCGCAGGGCTTTTATCATCCCTTTTCCGGTTACATGGTTGGGCAGGCAGGCAAAAGGCTGCGCGCATATGATATTAGGCACGCCTGCAGCGATCAGTTCAAGCATTTCTGCTGTCAAAAACCACCCTTCGCCGCTGTCATTACCAAGTGATAAAACAGGCTTGACGCGTTCAGCCAGATGATGAATGGGCTCTGGCACAGCGAATTTCCCATTTGTTGCGGCCAGCGCTGCCGAGGCTTGCCTGCGGTACGCGCTGATGACTTTCTCAGATGCATATTTGATGGCGGCGCTTTTGTTGCCGACGCCCATCTGGCGGTTTTTCCAGACGCCGTTATGGACACAGTAAAGAAAGAAATCAAGCAGCCCGGGCATAACTGCTTCACACCCTTCTGACTCAATCACGTTAATCGCGTGATTATTAGCGTCCGGGTGAAATTTGACCAGTATTTCGCCGACCAGACCAACCTGAGGTTTCCTGGGGATGTCCAGCAGCGGCATGGCGTCAAAGGCGTTGGTAATGTCGCGAATCAGTCCGCCGTAGCTCAGTTTTTTTCCTCTGGTCGCACTATATCCATTATCCTTAAAAAATTCGCGGCTTACTTGATCCCAGTATTGGTACAGCTGATTCGCAGCACCGCTTTCGGTTTCATAAGGCCTGACGCGAAGCAGCACAGTCTGCAGAACATCTCCGATGACGAGTGCCTGCAGCGCCTGGTTGGTTAGAGAGACAGTGAATTTGAACCCCGGGTTTTGCTCAATTCCCGACGCACTCAAAGCGACGACCGGCACATGCTCAAACCCGGACTCGCGAAGCGCTTTGCGCAGGAAAGCAACATAGTTTGTTGCCCTGCAGCCGCCGCCTGTCTGCGTAATAAACAGCGAACAGTTATCGGTATCATACTGGCCGCTTTGCAACGCGCGGATAAGTTGCCCCACAACAATAATCGTCGGATAACAGGCATCATTATTTACATATTTCAGTCCTGTTTCCACGTCTTCCGCGGTTGTTTTCTCCAGCACCACACCATTATAGCCATGACGGCGCAGGACTTCCTGAACCAGTGTGAAGTGAATCGGAGATAACTGCGGTGCCAGTATTGTATGCGTGGCTTTCATTTCTTTGGTGAACGGCACTTTATTCACAGTATAACTGGCGAGTGTTTCATCGGCAGATATAGACGGCAAATGTCTGGCAGCCTTATCGCGGGCTCTTTCGTCCATCGTCGCTTTCAGTGACCGAATCCGGATACGGGCTGCGCCCAGATTGCTGACTTCATCAATTTTAAGGACCGTGAAGATGCGTCCCCTGGCTTCCAGAATTTCCTGGACCTGATCGGTTGTAACCGCGTCAAGCCCGCAGCCGAAAGAATTAAGCTGAACCAGTTCCAGATGTTCCTGCCCGGCTACAAAAGCAGCCGCCTCATACAAACGCGTATGATAAGCCCATTGATCTACTACCCGAAGCGGACGCTCCAGATTGCGGAAATCGGCAACACTGTCCTCAGTCAATACAGCCAGACCCAGCCCTGTGATCATCTCCGCAATTCCATGGTTAACTTCCGGATCAATATGATACGGCCTGCCGGCCAGAACCACGCCTTTTAATTGTCGTTCACGAAGCCAGTCGACTGTCTCCTGGCCTTTCTTTCTGATCTCAGCTTTGAAGGCGGCATCTTCAGCAAATCCGGCTTCAATTGCTTTTTTTGCCTCAGATAGGCTGACACCGTAATCAGCCAGAGCCTCCGCCAGTCGTTTTGGCAGCCGGTGACGGTGGGCCTGTGCCAGAGAGAAAAACGGATTGATAAATTTAATATTCTGTTCACTGAGCTGTTCTACATTATTTTTGATCACCTCAGGATACGAAACAACAATTGGACAGTTATAATGATTATTTGCATCCGGACTCATTTTCTGCTCATATGAGATATCCGGATAAAAGATCGTCTTGATCCCCTGCTCAATCAGATCAACAATGTGTCCGTGTACCAGCTTAGCCGGATAACAGACAGATTCAGAAGGTATGGAATCCATGCCTTTGGCAAATGTCCTGGCCGTACTGCGCCGGGATAAGATGACCCTGAAACCAAGTTTTGTCAGAACCGTGAACCAGAAAGGATAGTTCTCGAACATATTCAGAACCTGCGGAATACCCATTTCGCCGCGCACTGCGTCGGCCGGTTTCAGCGGTCTGTAATTGAATACACGTTTCAGCTTGTACTGGAACAGGTTTGGCAGCGGCTGGCTTCGCACTTCAATTCCGGCGCCTCTTTCACAGCGGTTACCCGAAATAAAACGTTCACCGTTGCTGAAACTGGAAACCGTCAGCTGGCAGCGGTTCGTGCAAAGCTCACAGTATGTGCGTTCTGTGCTGACCGAAAAACCGGCCAGTTCATCGCCGCTGATTAACCGGCTTTTTTGTCCGGTGAAGCGTTCCCTTGCCAGCAGGGACGCGCCGAACGCACCCATCAGTCCGGCAATATCGGGCCGGATCACCTCTCTGCCGGTAACGCGTTCAAAACTGCGCAAAATCGCGTCGTTCAGAAAAGTACCGCCCTGGACAACCACGTGTTTTCCAAGCTGTGAAGCGTCTTTGATCTTGATGACCTTGTACAGGGCGTTTCGAACCACGGAATAGGAAAGACCCGCTGAAATATCGCCGACACTGGCGCCTTCTTTTTGTGCCTGTTTTACGCGTGAGTTCATAAAAACTGTACAGCGTGTTCCCAGGTCAACCGGATTTTCCGCTGTCAGTGCGGCCCGGGCAAACGCTGGTGTCTGCATGTTCAGTGACTCCGCGAATGTCTGAATAAACGATCCGCAGCCAGATGAACAGGCCTCATTCACCATAATACTGTCGAGCACACCTTCTTTGATGCGCATGCATTTCATATCCTGTCCGCCAATATCAATGATAAAATCAACATCCGGACAGAAAAACGCAGCGGCTTTGTAATGGGCCAGCGTTTCAATTTCACCTTCATCGATATAAAGAGCAGATTTGATCAGATGCTCACCATAGCCTGTCACGCATGATCTGACGATTTTTGCAGCTGACGGCAATTTGCTGTAGATATCACGTAAAATACGGACAGCACTTTTGATCGGATTTCCCTTGTTGCTCTCATAGAACGTGTAGATCAGATCGCCGTCCTGATTAATCAGGACACCTTTGGTGGTTGTACTGCCGGCGTCAATACCAAGAAAACAATTGCCAGTGGTCTCTTCCAGCAGTTTTCTTTTTATCTGGTATTGAGCATGACGCAAATTGAAAGCCATTTTTTCAGCATCATCACTAAAAAGCGGTTTAATGCGCGAGATATCCTGGCTGAGTGACTTTATGCCGGCAAACCGGCTGCAGACTTCTGACAGCGGCATCGCCTGCTGGTCAGCCAGCAAAGCAGCACCGATCGCCACATAAAGCTGTGCGTTTTCCGGCGTAATAAAAGATACCACCTGATGACACAGTGTTTCTTCAAACGACTGTCGCAGCATCGGCAGAAAATGA
>SLHU01000009.1 GCA_007135995.1 Clostridiales bacterium
ACGGTCATAAAGCGGACCACCAGCTGAGGCTGTGCCAAGACACCAATACCAACACCCATCACAATAGATGAAACGACCGTCCACCAGTAGCTTGAGTTAAAGGCAGGCATTGAAGTCCAGCCGCGGAATCCGTTTGCCTGCAAGCTTACAGTTTGGTCCTGTATGGCCTGGTTGTCCATTAATCTGGTCAGGCTCAGATGCGCCGAAGAAAATCCGCCAAGTCGGTTATAAACGAAAATGAGCAGAAAAGTCATACCGGCAAACATAATCAATCCCTGAAACGCATCAGCGTACATGACACCTTTCAGGCCGCCCATCGCGACATATAAAGATAAGAATAATACAAAGAAGAACAAGGCAACATTAAAATCAATGCCAAATTGTGTGGCCAGAAAACCGACGCCGCCTTTCAGCACCGCAGCAGCATAGATCGGCATAAAGAGAAAAACGATCACCGCTGAAAAACCCTGAATGAATTTTGATTGATATCGAACGCCCAGCAGCTCCGGGAACGTGTGCGCGTCAATATTGTGTCCCATTTTGCGTGTGCGTTTGCCGAAAAAAACAAAAGCAATAAAAACACCGACAAAAATATTCAGAAATGTCAGCCAAAGTAATGAAAAACCGAAAAGTCCCGCATTTCCCCCAAACCCTACAATCGCGGCCGTGCTGATGAAAGTGGCGCCGTAGGACAATGCCATGACCAGCGGATGAATCTGCCGGCCGGCCAGCATATAATCGCTTGCGTTTTTTGTTCCCTTAAACCCTGAATATCCTAAAAACCCAAGCACAGAAAGATAAATGACTGTTGCTGCAATTGTTAAAAACATGAAACCCCTCCCGCAGTAGCTAAAACATCATTTATAGTTTATCAACGATATCTTTTTCTTTTTCTTCCCAGATAGATTCCTCAGCAATGTCAATAATTTCGCTTTCTGCGCCCTTGTTCCAGTTGAAAAGACCATAGATCACACATAAAGCAGCGCTGCCGATGCAAAGAAAAAATACACTCCATATCCAGAAATCAGGAATTCCGAGTACCATAAAAAATCCTCCCTTCTATCTCATTGCCACAGCAATCAGATCGTGATGTTATGATCATCACGATATCAAAGCCGGCAACTCCGTAAAGCAGGAGGAAAATATATATCTAGACCTCAGGTGATCTACCAGAATGAATGACTACCATACTACCATCCTGCATTAAAGTTAATCATATTACAAAAAAAAAAGAACTGCAAGAAAAACATGTTTTGTGGGCACGAAAATTTGCAGATGATTAAGCACGAAGCCTTCATCCAGCATCCGGCATGTCACCCGCGTGAGAAAAGAGCGGCAATGATCATACTGAAGATACCTTTACAGCCGTTTCGACAGGCGCCGATACAGGATCTGCCTGTATTGCCTTTAAATAGTCTTCCAGATGGGCAATCAGACTCACATTCAAAGTGTAGCGTGTCCATACGCCATCTTTTCTGGCAATTACCAGCCCGCTGTCGGTCAGTATCTTCATATGATAGGAAAGGGTTGGCTGTGAAAACTCGAACTCTTCAAGCAGAGCACACGCACAGTGCTCACCATAACGAAGTACATGGATAATTCTTAGGCGTGTGTCATCAGCAAGGGCTTTGAAAATGATAGCATATTTATATTCAGGCATTGGTCCGGCTCCTGTCCGTTCTGCAGATAAACAATCAGTTATACAGGTGTTCATGAGTGTTAAGGTTGCTTCGTGATGTTCATGAGTGTTAAGGTTGCTTCGTTCAGATAAATCATCTAAAGACAGGATACTGTACATCAGTTATCTGACACATTCTGATATGCACTGTCTTTTATCACTATTATATAGACATTTCTTAATATGACAAGTATACTTGTTCTCACACATAGATCAGATCAAATCGGAAGATTCATTGATTTCGTAATAAATACTGCCTGTTGAATGCACAGATGTACTGATCAGGTAAACAGGACACCGCAGTCAGGATACCCTTTTAGCCGCAGATTTATTTGTCAATACCATTTCTTTTGTGAGGTAAATATATGAATTTGAACCTGGACGCCGGATTACTGACAACGCTGATCGTTTTATTTTCAACCGGGATTGTCAGTGGTCTTAGCCCCTGCACATTACCGACGGTTGTTTTTGTCACAGCTTTTGTATCCGGAAAAACGGCGGATGGCGGAGCCGCTCACAAAAAAAGTGGTGGCAATGGATTTAGCTTATCTCTGGCATTTGTTCTTGGTATCGTTTTTATCCTGGCCGCGTTAGGCCTGGCAGCAGGTTTTGCCGGCAGTCTCTTTGCAGAAGAAACGTATCTTTATTATGGTATGGCTGCTTTTCTGATTGTGATGGGGCTATGGATGCTGAAAGCCTATGAGCTGCCGTCAGAAATCTCAATCCTGCAGAAAATCAACCCCGGAAAAGGCAGCGGCCATTTTGGTGCGTTTATGCTTGGGTTGCCGTTTGGACTGGCGGCATCACCTTGCACCTTGCCTCTGACCGCCTCTATCCTTGCCTATGCTGCTGTTCGAGGCGACGCGTTGACAGGTGCGCTTTTTTTGATGGTCTTTTCAGTTGGCCGAAGCTTACCTTTGCTCGTTGTCGGCAGTTTTTCCGGTTTAATTAAAAAGATTAACAAGCTGTCCGGTTTCCAGAATAAGATTGAGATGATAAGCGGGACAGTCCTGATTGTTCTGGGGCTTTATTACTTATGGATGGCCTGATATGGCCAGCATTGTCATTAATTTTGGAGGATTAAATATATGATGAAATACCGGCTGACAGTTTTTGCAGTTGTTATACTGGCCGTCGTCGCCGTCTTATTGGCAAAAAACTATTTTAATGACACAGCACTGGAAGATGACCCAAACAAGCAAACTGTTCAGAAAACAATTATGTTTATCTCAGAAGGGTTCATTGAGGCAGACGAAGACGCCAGAGAAAAAGGACTTCACAGTTTGATTGTTTTCTCTGAAAAACCGTTTTGCGTCTGTTTTGGGGATAAAGACATTGCCCCGGGATATACGCTTAATACATACAATGCACAGGTTACAGCACTGCTGAGTCATATTGGCGGCCAGTATGATGAAAGTCTTGAAACGATCCTCATTGACAGCAACGGTCTGGATGCATCAGACATTAAGCTGTATCTTGAACTGAGAGAAACATTGGGCGTAAAAAGTACCCCTGCTCTTGTTTTGAGAAGTCCGGAGGGTGACATTGAACTATACGTTGAAGGTGCCATCGACAGGGAAGAAATAGAAGGCCAGATTCGCAGCCTGATTGAGTCTTGATCCAGATCCAGATGAGGCCGTGAGCATCAGAAGACCGTGTGATCTAAGATCACTGCTCTTTGTGGACTTGCGCAGCGCAGCGGTAAGCAGAAAGAAAGCAAAATTAGTGATTCTACATATAGATATATGTATATATATTGATATAATAGGAAGTGAGTCATACTTACAGTTGGGCTATCAGCCAAAGCAGCTGTAAATAAAGCTCAATTGAAGAGTATAAACACAATCAGAGGCAGTCATCTTTTCAGATGCAGCTGCTTTACGTATTGATAAACCGGAGGTATGCATGCACATTATTCAAGCCGGCTGGCAGGCATTAGTTGATTACCTGACCATCCACAGAATCATATCACTGCTTATAGCGTTCTTTTTGTCTGGTGCGATTGCGCAGTTTATGTCACAAGGCGCTGTGATGAAGTATTTCGGGCCCAAAGCCAATAAGACCTTGTCGTATCTGGTCGCGTCTGTTTCTGGCGCCATTCTGGCGGTCTGCTCTTGTTCGGTCTTGCCGATGTTCGCCAGTATCCGGAAAAAAGGTGCAGGCATTGGTCCTGCTGTCACTTTTTTGTTCTCCGGCCCTGCGATTAATATTCTCGCCATTACCTTTACGTTCTCACTGCTGGGGGTTGATATCGGGCTGGTGCGCGTCATAAGTGCTGTTATACTGGCTCTTATAATCGGTTTTCTGATGTTTTTGATCTTTAATAAAAGTGAAACAGTGGATTCAGATGAAAAAATATTTAATGCAGATGAAGAACAGCCAAGAGCGGCTTGGAAGACTGGTTTATTCTTTATAACACTCGTTGCTATTTTGATATCTGGCGTCAGAAACCCCGTGCCAACCATCATTCTGGCAGTCGTTCTTGTTTTTGAACTGATTTTCTTTTTCAAAAAAGCAGAACTTTGGGACTGGTGTAAGGAAACGTTTGATCTTGCCAAGAAAATCGCACCTTTGTTTATCGTGGGCGTTTTCCTGGCCGGTGTGATCCAGGCCATTATCCCCCCGGAGTATATGGTGCGCTTTGTCGGTACGAACACGTATGGTGCCAGTGTGATCGCGTCACTGTTCGGCGCGTTTATGTATTTTGCGACACTGACCGAGGTACCGATTGTCAACAGTTTTATGGAACTGGGCATGCTGCGCGGCCCGGCAACCGCTCTTTTGTTGGCCGGCCCTTCGCTTAGTCTGCCGAATATGATCGTGATCACCAGAGTGATGGGAATTAAGCGCAGCTCAGTCTACGTTTTGATGGTTGTCATTCTGGCTGCGCTGGTTGGCTGGCTTTCCGGACTTTGGATTTATGCCTCATAACATCAAAAACTAACCGGGTAAAGGTGTTGCCTGCATATAGTGTCATCAGCCAGGCAGCCGTCACCTTTTACCGGCGATGCATGGGGTATTAAGTCTCGTTCCTGTCTCTATCGTTTTCTCATTATATTGGCTGATCAGAACAGACCGCGCATCATGTGTTTATGAGCTTAAGCCATCTTCACATGATGCGTTTTATGTCTGGCATATTTCATGTGCC
>SLHU01000334.1 GCA_007135995.1 Clostridiales bacterium
CGTCCCGCTACCGTCGGCTTCGGATCAAGCGAGAGAGACGCCAGCAATGTATCCACCCGAGACGATCCGGTGCCCACCCGCTACCTCTTGGCCATGCGAGTCGCGCGCTTTTACGGGGCATTCCCCCTGGCCTGCCCATGTTGCGGGACCGAGCGGCGGAGCATCCCCTTTATGTAAACGTCCATTTGACGGAGGGTTACGCGCGCACGCAAAACCTGCTAGTCGCCGGCTGCGCCGTCTCTCTGGTGTGATGATGGAACCTGGTGTATATGTTGATCAAAATTAGGTCAAAAAAGCTGTGTCCAATGCGCTTTCAGTCCTTCACATCCGGGACGACATCCGTGTCGTGACATTGACAGGCTTATTGGACTATAGTAGCATGACATTGAGATATGTCTATATGATAATGAATAAAATCGGGAGGTCTACTATGGTTATTAAGGTTATTGGATCAGGCTGCAGAAACTGTAAAAAACTACTTCAGACAACCGAAGATGCTGTGAAAGAACTGGGTATTGATGCCGAGATTCTTTATGTGACCGACATGGATGAAATTGTCGCAACAGGTATCTTGAAAACACCGGGTCTGATGATTGACGGCGAGATGAAAGCTTCTGGCCGCGTTCCTAAAGCGAAGGAAGTTGTTCAAATGATAAAAGAAGCTCAGTAGTTTCATTGAAACGAAAGCGAGACTGGTCGGAACTTTTTAATGCAAAACCCCGGGGCAGATACACCGGGGTTTTCACACGTGGACAATTTACTGTAAATCAACTTCTGTTGTCTGGTTTTTCTTTCGTCAGTATATTTTACACATTCAAATATGTCAATATATCAATGACTCCAAAGGATAATAGTAAAGAAATTATCAGTTCTTGGGCACCTGGCAGAAACATTGAAGATTTTGTTGCTTCCTTTATTATTGAGGCGGTTAAACCTGAAATCCGCTGGCCTGCAAGCCTGCGAATCATCAAGGTGCACCGCATGAGATCAGTACCGCCTGGTATTGAATTTGATCTGTTTGCTGCAGACCGTGCTGCGGAACAGGAGCAAAAATATGCTACAATTTAAACTAAATAAGGAGCCGGGAGGATTTATAGTTGAGAAAAGCGGGCATCATTTTTACGGGCGGCACCATTTCAATGATCGTTGACCAGAAGCTGAAAGCTGTGATTCAAGGGCTGTCAACACAAGAGATCATGAGTAAACTGACGAATATTGGCGAAATCGCGGAAGTTGAACTTCTGGAAATGGGGCCGTATCCGGGACCTCATGTGACGCCCGAACGCATGCTTGAGATTATCAGGCAGATTAAGTGTTTTTTGTCCAAAGATGATATTGACGGTGTTGTTATTACTCATGGAACAGACACACTTGAGGAAACCGCTTATATGGCAGATCTGCTCATAGATTCACCCAAACCAGTGGTTTTTACCGGTGCGATGCGCAACAGCTCAGAACTGGGTTATGATGGCCCGGCAAATCTGGCAGCGGCTATCTGTACAGCGACGGCCGAAAACTCACGCCATAAGGGCGTCCTGATTGTGATGAATAATGAGGTGAACGCAGCTGCTGAAACCACAAAAACACATACAATGAAGCTGGATACATTTAAAAGCCTTGACTATGGTCCGCTGGGTATCGTTGACAATAACCAGGTGATTTATTATCGCAGTAAGAAAAGAGAAACTTCCTATTTGACAGACAAAATAGTTGAGGATGTCGCGTTGATTAAATCAGCGTCTGGCATGGATGATCTGCTCATTCGATTTTGTGTCGACAATGGATGCAAAGGCATCGTGATTGAGGCGATGGGACGCGGAAACATCCCGGCTGAGATGGTGAGCGGTGTTCGTTATGCGATTGCTCACCATGTGCCTGTTGTCCTGGTATCCCGGTGTCCGATGGGACGCGTACTTGACAGTTACGGTTATCCCGGCGGCGGAAAAGAACTGCGTTCTTTGGGTGTGATCATGGGTGTAAATATGTCCGGACCCAAAGCGAGAATCAAGCTGATGGTTGTTCTGGCCGCGGCTTCCGGCTTTCAGGATATTAAAAGGCAGTTTGAGACAGAAGAAGTTTTTTGAGCCAACTATGCAGAATAATGAAGGCAGAAGGATCAAATCAAACTGACAAACTGCCATTTGATTAAAATATAAAGCAAAATGGTCAGCATCAGCAGTGAGGCCGCGCCTAACACCCGCTGCGAACGCTTTAAGGGCATCTGCTTCAAATGATATGCATAAAAAATGCCCGCCGCTGCGCCAAAAACAGCCAGAGGAATGTTCAAAACAAGCTGCAGACGCACTTCAGAAAAGCTGCGGTAGTTGTCGATCAGCATACGTGCAATGAGGAGCGCGTTATTCAGAAACAAGGCAAAACCGCAGGCCAGTACAAAGATTGTCAGAAAGCGCTGGCGCCTGGCCTGCTTTTGGCCTGTGCCCGTCAGTTTTTCCTGTGACCCGGGCCTGTGTTTTTTGCGAAGATGCCTGATGATCCAGCCTGCAAACAGGCAAAGCGGCATCAAAATAAAATAAAGACTGCTGACGCCAGCCAGCATACCGTCTGCCATCAGCCAGGGGATTGTGTGGCCTGCCGGCAGTGGTGTGAAATCTCCCGAAACTCGAAAAACACTGCCATCTTGCATCTCAAAATAGATGTTTTTGAAGCTGTAATCAAATAATACGCCGTTAGATACTGTTTGCTCAAACAAGTAGGGCTGTGTCTGAAGATACGTTGCGGACTGATGACCCAGTCTGACTTCAATCACATCAGCATTGACTGCATCTACATGGAGCAGGCCTAAAAACCCGTACAGCTTAAGAAATCCATTGTGTGGCCTGCGTGCGGATATGTAAGCGCCTTCCAGCAAGGATGCATCAGGCAGATTCTCAGCATCTGGCTTGACAGGTTTCGCTTCGTTTAAGTCACCAAGCAGCAGATGTGTTATCCCCTCGGTCAGTTTCATCTCAGACGCTGTGTTGGTTAAAACAACAACCCCAAAACGCTGCTCCGGGACGATATTCAGCTGCGCCGAGAAACCAGCAGTATTCCCCCCATGACCCACACCTCTGAAAACGCCGTCATACTCTATAAAACCATGGGCAAAACCTGACAGTCCCGGACCCATGCTCAGCGTCTGACTCAGCATCTCATCCAGTGTCGCCCTGTCCTCAAAAAGCAGACCGCTCTCATCCGGAGGCGGCAGCAGCGCCATGGCGAATCGCGCCAGATCTTCAGCCGTTCCGCTGGCCGCACCAATAGGATATAAAGGAATATAACCCCAGCCGATCTCGCGAAAAGCACCGGACTCAGGATTGTATTCATATCCTTTTGCTCTGCGGTCTTTTAATTCTGGCTTGTCCAGATAGTCCGGATGTATCGTTGTGCTGTCCATGTTAAGCGGCTGAAAAACTGACTCCTGCTGGTAGACATGAAAATCACGGCCTAGTTTACGCTGTGCGATATATGCTGCCAGTGCGACAGCGTAGTTTGAGTAAGCTGAGATTGTACCAGGCTCATAGACTTGATCTGGCTGTTGTGAAGTAAGGATATCTGTGAATTCAATTTTTCTGGCCGGATCTGTAACGACAATATCCAGCAAGAGATCTTCAAAGCCCGCCTGGTGATTCATAACATCAATCAGGGTAACTGGCTGCTCAAAACGAAGCCGGCGTAAAAAACCTTCGGGCAGGTAATGGTTAATATCGGCTGAAAGATCAAGCTGACCAGCCTCAACCAGCTGCATAAGCGTTGTATACACAAAAAGCTTACTGACTGAGCCATACTCAAAAACTGTAAAGTCAGGAAGAACAGGTGTTTTCTGATCTATATCTGCATAGCCGTAACCACTGGAAAAAATAATCTCGTCCTGACTGAAAACAACCACTGCCGCACCGGCACTGGTTTTGCCGACAATGTCAGCGGCAAACTGGTCAATGCGATCGGAGATCGATTCTGCAGGCAGCCCTGAAGGTGTTTGCATTGCCTGAACGGGCATAGCATAAAAAATGAGTATAAGCAGAATCAAGAATGTCACAGGTTGTTTTTTGAGCATAGCTGTTCCTTCGTCCTTATCCGGCATCATCATACAGCTGATTATAGACAGTCAGGCTTGGGGTCTCATAATCAAGTGATGTCTGAATGTATGCGTGCTGCGCTGCATTAACATATCCATTGGACACGATTAAGGAAATAATGTCAACAATAACCCTGAGAAAGGAACCGGCATTGCTAAATGAACTGTTTCTTGCGTCGTATGCTATACTGGCATTGAAAATCAAAGATGCGCCGACCGCTTCTGGAAATTGACCTCATATGGTGATCAGGCACACTTGATTTATTTAATTTGATCTTGGAAAAACAGCAGATAGGAGTGTACAGATATGATTAAGCATGTTGTCATGTGGAAGTTTCATGATCAGGCAGAAGGAAAATCGCGCGAAGAAAATATGGCTTTCATCAGGGCGAAGCTGACAGCGCTGAAACCTGTTATTTCGCAGCTCCTCAGTATGGAAATCGGCAGAGATACAGGCGTTGGCAGAGATACTTATGATATGGTCTTGATCACAACGTTTGAAAACACAGATGCGCTGGAAGCATACCAGCAACACCCAGAGCACAAAAAAGTATCAGAATATGTTGCCAAAGTCCGAAAGGCGAGGGCCTGTGTTGATTTTCACATATAGCCAGGAAAACATTTAGGCTCCGAGCCAGGGAAACCCTGGGCTCCAAGCCAGGAAAACCTTTAGGCTCCGAGCCAGGGTAGGAAGAATAGAAA
>SLHU01000416.1 GCA_007135995.1 Clostridiales bacterium
AATATTATTGATCCGCTGTCTGAGCTGGTCTATCTGTTCAGGTGTTTGATCAACGTCTGACACACCGGCTTCTTCTGGTATGCTTTCCTGATATTCATCAAATGTGGTTTGATCATCTTGCTCAGGTTCGTCAAAAACAAATGACAGAACAGTTGTTGAATCAAAAGCGGTCTGGCTGATCATGCCGCCGGTATCTGAAAAAGCGGGGCTGTTACTCTCGCGAAAGTCAGCGAGTTCATTAATGTTATAATCACCCGAGTCGAAATAGACGATCGGGATGCCAAGTTTATCAAAGGAGCGATAATCCGATTCGCGCACTGTCCATTCACGATAAATGAATTTTGCAGGCTGCGGCCGAGTGATCGCTGCGGATTCATCAGTGTCTTCTAAAATCTCATCTGTATCTGATTCATCCGCATCAGGCGCCTCCTCTTCCAGCGCTTCATCAGGCGCTTCAGGTTCTGTTTCTGTCACATCTTCAGCTTCTTCAACAGGCAGTGCTGTGAAGAATGACGACTGATTGGTGTAAAGCATAAAGCGATTATTTGTGTAAAGCTCATGCTCATAAAACACATCCGTGAGTTCATAGAGCTTTCGCCGCATATCATAGTCTTTTTGATCTTCACCGACCAGCGAATTCCAGCCCGCATGAGCATACACTTTGTCGCCGGCATACACCGCGTTTATTTCATACATCGCATCTGTCTGTTCAATCTCATCAGGGCTCATACGGGAGGCAAAATCACGTGATCCTGCCATATTGGCTTCTCCTGCGCCGAAAGCGACCAACACAACATCGTAAGCCAGCGTTTCCTGTCTTAAGATTCTGGCAAGCGTCATCAGCACGCCAATCCCGGAAGCGTTATCATGTATGCCGTCGTACAAGTACCAGTTATGCTCAAGATCCTCAAATACGAGTTCACTTTCAAACATATCTTCATCTTGCAGATCCTGCTGTGAATCTTGTTCATCAGGGTCTTCTGTATCTGGTTCATCTGTTTCGGGATCTTCTGCGGCTGGATCATCTGTTTCGGGATCTTCTGCGACTGGTGTAATTTGCTCAGTACCGATTGCGGTATCATAATGAGCGCCGATGATAATCTGGCGGGAAATAACCTCATCATCTTCTGATATAAAACCCGTACCCGGGATCCGGACGATAATATTGCGAGAGTAGTATCGCATCATCATTATTTCATCATTGGCTGCTTCTGTATCTGAATCTTCGCTTTCAGTCTCAGTTTCAACTTCAGTTTCGAAATGGAAGGTCTCAATAACAGGCTCATAGCCTAAGTCCTGCAAGTATCTGATGATCATGTCGCCGGCAGCTCTTTCGCTCACTGAACCCGGGCTGCGGCCAGGATAACGTGCTGCCAGCTCACGGGCAAAGCTTGCACCATGATGACCATAGTCAGCAAGGAGAACTGGCTCATCATCCGAATCACCCAGACAGGCAGTCAAAAAAGCCGACATGAACAGTACCATCACCGTTATGAATGTGATTGCCCGCAGACATGGATTCATGCCTGAAAAACGCCTGTATCGGGTATCCCCTGCTATCTGGTCTGTTCTCATAATTTACTCCTCCGTAAAGCAGTTCTATTTTACTTGTCCTGCCGTTGTGATGCAAGCATCGCCTCAAAACTGCTCATCCTGATATTTCTCATGCTGGCCGGAAAATGTGTAACGCTCGCTCAGACCATACATGCAACCTCGGATTTCAACCGCCAGTCATCATTCTTTTGGTCAATTTTGATGTTCAGCGTTTCGGGCTCTTGACAAACAGGCTGCAGATAGCATAGAATAATCGAGGTTATGGGGCATTAGCGCAGCTGGGAGCGCATCACACTGGCAGTGTGGGGGTCACGAGTTCGAGTCTCGTATGCTCCACCAAAAAACGGCTGTATGAACAGCCGTTTTTTTTATGCTAATAACAAGCAAATCAAAGATCTGAAAATCATTTTCGACAGTTATCAAATATAATACATCGTGTCAGACTGCTGCTGGCTATCGTACTCGGCAGTCAGATCAGCAAGCGTTATTTGCCGGAGCGTGTCAGCAATCTGCCTGTTAAGCGGGCTCCAGACATGATCAATAATACATCGGCGAAACGATGTAGTCAGACCCGCGTCAGAAGGGATATCCACTACACTGAGATCTCCTTCAAGCACCTCGACAATTTCGGCCAGTGTTATTTGCTCTGGATCACGTGTCAGCAGGTAGCCGCCCTGAGCACCTTTGATACTCCTCACAATCCCGGCTTTTCTAAGAACGGCGAATTCCTGTTCCAGATATTTCAGCGACAAATCCTGCCGCTTCGCAATCTGATGCAACGGGACATGGCCTGAGCGGCCGTAATAAGCAAGATCAGTCAATGCACGCAATCCGTAACGGCATTTTGTAGACATTTTCATAATATTATTCGTGCTGATGCACGCTGACCTCCGATCCTGAAAAAATTCCAGATAATCAATGAATATGATTCATCATATGACATAGTCCGTCATTTCATGATATCCGTCATGATAATATGCAGCCGCAAGATCAGCCAGTGAAATCGAATCAACCACTTGGCTGATATTATCTTCCATACGTTTCCACAGAGGTCTGGTCGGACAGATCGCGGTTCGGCTGCATTCAGGGTGTTTTGTTTCTTCCAGGCATTTAACCGGCATCAGCGAACCCTCTGCGGCTCGGAGCACGCTTCCGGCGGTTAACTTTTCTGCAGGCAGGGCAAGGCAATAACCGCCTTGTTTTCCGCGTTCACTGCTTACAACGCCAGACTTTCGCAGTTTTGTGAATATCTGTTCCAGATATCTGTCAGACAAACCTGTTTCATCTGCTATCTCACGAATACTCATCCGATTGTCCTCTGTGGCTTTCAGACTCAGCAGCAAAGCAGCTTCCAGCGCATAAACACCTTTTGTCGATAACTTCATACCCGTTTACTCCCTGGCAATTTGCAGCGCCTGTTCCAGATCATCAATCAGATCCTCAACATCTTCAAGACCAACAGAGATTCTCACGGTTTCAGGCCTGATACCTGCGCGCATCTTCTCTTCATCAGATAACTGTGAATGGGTTGTGCTGGCCGGATGGATCACTAGTGATTTCGCATCAGCGACATTCGCCAGGTTCGAAAAAATCTGCAAGGCATCAATGGCCGTCCGTGCACCTTTTGCTCCGCGTCGGTGACCAAAGGTAAAAATCGAACCGGCGCCTGACGGCAGATATTTTCTGGCCATCTGGTTAGATGGATCATGCTCAAGCAAAGGATAGCGGACCCAGTCAACTTCCTCGTGATTTTCCAGCCATTTCGCAATCGCAAAAGCACTTTGTGTATGTCTTGCGACACGAAGCGGCAATGTCTCAAGACCCTGAAGGAAAAGCCAGGCATTGAAAGGACTCATGGCAGCACCCATATCGCGCAGCAATACAACTCTGGCACGGGTGATAAAGGCTGCAGGACCTACATCCTTTGTATACGATAAGCCATGATAACCGGAGTCAGGTTCTGACAGCATCGGGAACCGACCCGAAGCGCCATAGTCAAATCGACCGGCATCGACGATGACGCCTCCAATTGATGTTCCGTGCCCGCCAATAAACTTTGTGGCTGAATGGATAACAACATCTGCACCAAACTCTATTGGTCTGAGCAGGTAAGGGGTGGCAAAAGTATTATCAACAAAAAGCGGTATACCCAGTTCATGTGCCTTCCGGGCAATTAGCTCAATGTCTGGCACATTACTGTTCGGATTGCCGATCGACTCAATAAACCAGGCTTTTGTCAAATCAGTTGTCGCAGCAGTGAACTGGTCAAGGTCATCAGGATCTACGAAGGTTGTTCTAATGCCATAATGCGGCAAAGTGTTGGCAAATAAGTTAAAGGTACCGCCATACAGTGTTGAGGCGGCAACAATGTGATCGCCTGATGCTGCAACATTCAAAATGGAATATGTGACCGCTGCAGATCCTGATGCAGTTGCCAGCGCAGCCAGTCCGCCCTCAAGATCGGCCATCCTCTTTTCAAAAACATCTGTTGTCGGATTCATAATGCGACTGTAAATATTGCCTGTTTCACTTAGGTTAAATAAACTCTCCGCATGGTTTGTGCTGTTGAACACATAAGATGTTGTCTGGTAAATGGGAACTGCACGCGATCCTGTCGTTGGATCAGGTTCTTGTCCAGCATGAACAGAGCGAGTATAAAAGCCTCTTTGTTTTTCTATCATATGTGCGCCCTCCTTATTCATACTATTCCTGTATGATTAATGAAATCATAAAGAAAACTTGATGACTTGTCAAGTAGAAGCAGATTTTCATTTGAATGCTGTTTGGGTGCTTACAGGTGATAACGCGCCTTTCCTGATTTTGTGAGCTCAGCATGTTGAGTATCTGCACGTGTTGAGTATCTGCACGTGTTGAGTATCTGCACTGCTTATGATGCACAGGAGTATGAACAGATGTCAGCGAGTGAACTACTCCGATCTGACGTGTTGCTTCTGAAACAACTGAAGTCTGTACTCGGTTGGTGTTAATCCCATGATCTGTTTAAACCGATGGGAGAAACGGCTGACAGACTGATAACCACATAACTGGGCAATTTCTGCAACACTGCAGTTTTCATTGCGCATCAGCTTTATTGCCATCTCGATACGGCAGCTTGCTTTATATTCAGTGATTGTCTGATTGAAAGTCTGGCTGAAGCTGCGGCTGAGATAACTCGGATTAACCTGAAAGCGGCTGGCAAGCATTTCGTTTGTGATAATC
>SLHU01000224.1 GCA_007135995.1 Clostridiales bacterium
GAAGAATATTAAAAAAAGTAAAACCAAAAAATGAAATTTACATTCAAACCAGGCCGGAAGGCATGGTATATACATATGACCCGGAAAATCGAAAAATGACAGACTACGCTTTGTTAAGAAAAGAGGCTTTCCGTATACTAAAGTTATTGGGAAGAGAAACCATAGACATTTTCAACTTCGCATTTATGAAAGAAGCATTAGAAGCCGACCCTGAATACATGGATAAGATCGGATACAATATTAAAAAATTAAAACAAGAAGGATTGATAAGGTTTGCCAGTGCAGACACATTCTCAGGCGATGAAACATATCTCAAACAAATTAATTCAGGTCATTTTGATTCTATATTTATAAATTATAATATTAACGAGCAGCATGTTGAGAGCAAAGTACTTTCCGTGGTTAAGGAAAAAGGCATGGGGCTTATATCTAGAGTCGCTTATAGAAAGGGTATTATATTTAAAATTGCAGAGGAAGCTGGAATAAATGACAGAAACTATACAGCAAAGATTTTACTAAAGTGGATTATAAATAATGAGATGGTTACGACTATAATAATTGGTGTATCCGATAAAATTCAGTTGGAAAACAATGCAAGTATTATTAAAAACCTTACCATCACCGATGAAGAACAGCATTCGTTAGATAAAATATTTCGTACACCAATGTTTGTGAAAGAATTTCAGAATTAATAATTGCGAAAATGTCATAATTTCTGGAAATCTTGATAACAGGTGTAGGAAGTTGAATATTGTACTTGGCAAAAGCGCTTCATGATGCATGAGCGAAGGTTTTAAAAAGATTATGGACGGTCTGATGTGATTACGCTTGGCGCACTAAATGACATAACGCACTTATTTGAAATAGCTTTTCCACTCGCGCCTTCTGCGGGTATTGCCAAACTGCCTGCGCACATCGTTCTGAAAAAACAAAATGATATTCGCGACCGACACCAGCAGCGCCAGCCGCTGCGGCCAGCCTGATATGATCAGCGCATAAGCAAAATAAGCTGCATTTAAGTATCCAAGCCATTTCACCTTGACCGGCAGGACGAAAAACAGGCGAATCTGAACTTCAGGGAACAAGATGGCGAAGGCAAAGAATAAAGACATGTTCAGGTAGTGATTTGTCGCGAATCCGGTAATCATGCCGGCGATGATGGTGCCGAGAATACCAATCAGGTAGAAGAGGTTGAACTTAGCAACGCCCCATTCTCGTTCCAAAGCCTCACCGATCATGTAATAAAAATACAAAACAAAAACAATAAACAGCGGGCTGGCACTGATCGGGATAAAAATAAACGAGACCAGACGCCAGATCTGCCCGCTGAAAATAGCAGGTCTGCTGAACCATAAATAGCTTCTGAACTGGCCCATAAAAAACAGGTCCAGCAAAAAAACAGCGCCCATGCAGATAACCAGATATTTCATCAGGCTTGGGACCGCGTATCTTCTGAGCCTGTTAGCGAGTACGTCATACCATCTGTTCATGAAATCTTCCTTTTCTGATCACGTTAGCTTGCAGGTGATAAGATCGTGGGTTAAAACCGATTATTCTGACTGCTCTTCTGACATCAGGGAGCGTGTGACGTCAGGGATTATGCTAAAATGATCACATTCAGTGTGTTGATTAATAGCTTTTCATTTTGACCGAAATCCCATAGCGGAGTTTGCCAAAATTGTTGTCTAGCCAAGTATCTTCTTTCACGAGTAAAAATAAACTGCTACTATTTTAACACATTTGCGCATGTCTGACTCAAAACATCAATAGAATTTACAGGCCGGCAAAGAAGGTTGTGGGGCGGCCAGACTAAAGACTGCTCGCTGCATTCCCTTCAAACCGCAAGTTAAAAAGGAAAAGACAAGACTGCCTTAATGCACCGGTTCATCATGCGTTTTTCGGGCGGTTTTTATCTGCCGTCGCCTGACGAACAAGATGGCCAGCAGATGTAAGCTGCTGATAAAGATCGCTTCCACCAGCATGATCGCTGCATAACGAAAGCGATTATCACCGGAAAGCCGCAGCATCATGGTGTGAAGCTGTGTCGCGAAAGCAAAATCAGTTAATCTTAAACCGATGTACAGCAGCACACTGTTCAGCATCAGATAAGGAAAAAACAACAGCCAGCACCGGAGAGATCCACTTTGCGTCAGAAGTAATAAATTTAAAAGGAGAAAGGTCATCAGCAGATATATCATCATAAAAACAAACTGCGTGGGAAAGAAAACCAAAGTCAGGACCAGTAAGGATACACTGGCCGCAAACGTATAAACCCGGGGCTGTCTGGATGCCAGCAATGCCAGGATAACCGGGATGATTAAAGCCTGCAGCAAACTGAACAGTCCTCTGAACAGCATCAGGCTCAGCATGCATAAGGTCAGAGCCATGCCTGAAGCCGCGATTGAGCGAGCTCTTTTGCTGGAAAGGGCAATTGCATGGCTGCCTGGTTTATGCTTGTCAGACTGCCGCATTAACCTTTTTCCTTTCGGTACAGACGCATATCAAAACGCTGATACGCGCTTTTTCCCTGCTTTTTTGCCAGGTACATGGCAAAATCAGCATATTCAATCAAATCATATATTTCACGTGTATCAAGTCCGAAAACGGCCATTCCGGCACTGCAGCGGACAGGAACAGATGCATGATCAATCATCACCGGTTCTGAGAGTACTTTTGCTTCAATTTCTCTCCATATGCCAAGCAGATCAGCTTCTTCAACCGACGTGAAACCGTGCAGATATAACCCAAACTCATCACCGGATATGCGCATGCAGATTTTATTGCCGTAACTAACTTGCTGCAGCCGCCGGGAAAAGGCCTGAAGAAATGTATCACCCGCCCGATGGCCATAGGTGTCGTTGACCTGCTTGAAATCATCTATATCAATAAAAACAAAAATACCTAGCAGATCAGGCTGTTCGTGAATACGCATTTCAATTTCTGCCCTGTACTGATAACGGCTGACAAGTCCGGTCAGTTCATCTTTAACCAGTCGGTTATTCAAGTAGCTGTTCAGATGCTTCAGCTTGGCATTAGCCTTGCTGAGCTCGCGCTGCGTGTTGATCAGCTTGTTGTTTAGTTTCTGAATCTGCTCAAACTGCAGCTGAATCGTCTTCTCACTTTTTGTCCGCATATCCTGATCCGAAACGCGAATCAGTTTCATGAATTCATGAATGATGTACTTGATTTTATTGGCTGACGTTTCATGGTCAAGAAAACTTGCATCCAGGCCCATGATCAAAACCTGGTTCTCAACGGACATTAGACAGACAGAGACAGATGTCTGCGGACTTCGTAAACGAAGCGCCCGCTGGCAGATCAGTACATCATCGACTTGCTTTGCCTGATGGATCAGTTCGTCAAGCATGAGCAGGTCATTTTCAGTGAAAAGGTCAGACAGATGCTGCTGAAAGGGTGACAGGAGATAAACTGGCTGATGCCAGTAAACCTCTGAAATCAGACCGTCGGTATCACATTTAATCAGAAAGGTCGTTAGTGATGGCTGCATGACGTTAACCTTGATCAGACGAGTTGTCTGGTGCTGTTTCTTTATTAGTCCTGAAGGTTTGCTGACTCCACTCAATGAGCTCAGCGGCTGTATCTGCATAGTAATCAACGGGCCATTTTTCCCAGATGCGGCTGGTCATCTTGAAGGCGCGTCCGCCAACAGCGATTTTGACGCCAGGAAACTGTGTTTTAACTGCTCTGACTAAACTTTCACACTCAATCAGGTGCTGCGGCATGGTGACAGATAGCGCGATCAGGTTTGGCTGATGCTCCAGGGCTGCATTGAGGAGAGCCTTTTCCGGCACAGCTGCGCCCAGATAAACGGTATCCCATCCATTGTGCTCAAACAGGTCAGACAGCATCCGTCCGCCTATTTCATGCAGCTCGCTGCCAACTGCGCAGCAGATAAGGGTCAGATGCTGCCGCGGCTGCAAAAAAAGCTCATCATAAAACCGTGACATAACCGTCTGGGTCACGGATGAACAGTAATGCTCTTTGTCAATCGTCAGTTTGTTCATATGCCAGAGTCTGCCAACTTCATGCATCACAGCTCTGAGAATGCCTTCATAAATATCTAAAATGGGCACCCCTTGTTCTCTGGCCCGGTCAATAACCGCGTAGGCCTCCCGGGTTTTGCTGCGCATGAGCGCGTCCAGAAATGCCTTGCGGTATTCGCCCAGATGATTTCCCAAAAAGTCATCTGACAAGGGAATATCCGTGACGGCCTCCTGCGTCAGGCTGATGGCCTTCTGCAGAAAAAGGCAAGCTGTTTCCTTTTCATCATTGCTGAGCAGGTCATCGGGAAGCTCATTGAGTGAATCAGACAAAATCTGGTAATGGTCTTTCATCTGAACCATAATCCGGTCACGGTCAAGATCTGTCATAAGATTACAAAGCAGGTCATAAAGCCAGCGGGCATAGCTGGTAAAAATTTTATCATCCGAAAAATGAACCGCAGTCATCAGAAAACTGATATTATAAAGAATGTCTTCATACATCAGCTTTTTGCGGCGATCGTCATATTCTTTTTCCAGTTGGCCATCGCGGGCGAAATGGTCGCCGTATATTTTCTGGGCCAGCTGCAGAAGCCTGGGGTCGTTTAAACCCATCATCAAACTCATATAAATCCCCTTTTCATGAAACCCGATCGCGTGACGCGTGAGTATTCAGCGCGGTTATGACTTCACTTCTTATTATATAGCTAACAGGGTGGTTATTCCACGATAACAGATAAGGGTCTCTGTTTTGA
>SLHU01000101.1 GCA_007135995.1 Clostridiales bacterium
ATCAAACATCAGCCGAAACGCTCATTTCGGATGAGCAAGCTGAAACGGATGAAGCAAATCAGTCTGATGAGGGATCCGCCGATGACGCGCAAACGTCTGAACACACAACAGCCGAAACAACTGAGGCCGAAGCAGCCGATGAAATGACGTCAGAACAGACAGACGATGAAACCACTGAAGTCAGGAAAACCCAAGTAAGCGAAACCACTGCTGAAACAGAGACGACATCTGTCAGCAAAACTGAGACAACGACCGCTGCTGAAACTGAGCCTGAGCAGACCACAACGACAACCGTGAACACACCGGCAGAACCTGTCGCCGTTTTGCTGATAGAAGCTAAGTCTGCCGCAGCTGCCGGAATGGCCGGTGTACCGGAAGACGGCATTATCCTGCCGCCGACCACCTACGGATTGGACGAAGATGAGACTGTCGCGGAGCTTTTGATCAGGGCTGGCCGTGAGCAGCGGATTGCGGTCGCGTATCAAGGCAGCGGCGGTTCAACGTTTATCACCGGCATAGCCGGCATAACAGCCACAGATGCCAAAAGCGGCTGGATGTTCAGTGTAAACGGCGAGTATGTGCAGGTTGGTGCCGGGTCGGTACGTCTGTCATCAGGCGATGAGGTTGCCTGGCGTTATACAATAGATTCTGGAAATGATCTGCCATGAGTAAACCAACCCGGCACATTTTTCATATTTACCATCCGGCTGTTGTGTTCAGCTATATAATCGCTGCACTGGTTTTTGCCATGCTCACGTTTCAGCCGCTGTATGTCCTTATCACTTTTATATGCGGCAGCACATACGCTTTATATCTGAACCGATGGCGGCAGTTTCGGCTGACACTGGCCGGCGCGCTGCTGATCTGGCTGATGATCGCGCTGCTGAATCCTGTTTTTAACCAAAGCGGTGCGACTGTTCTTTTTTATGCAGGCCGTCGTATGATCACCAGAGAATCACTCCTTTACGGCATTATGTCCGGCGGCGCACTGGCGTCTGTTTTGATCTGGTTCAGCTGTTACCGGCAGCTGATGAATCACGAGAAGTTCTTGTATATTTTCAACAGGGTCTTTCCGGTACTCGCTTTGATGCTCTCGATGATCAGCCGGCTGCTTCCCGTTACGCGATACAAGGCCAGACAGATTTTGACAGCGCAGAAAGCAATGGGCATCAAAACAGCTGATCGCCGTCAGAAACTGCACAGCGGCATTAGAGCAAGCTCAATTCTGATGAGCTGGACCATGGAAGACAGCATTGAAACAGCCGACTCCATGCGCGCGCGCGGCTATGGCAGACAGCGCAGATCAACTTACTCCGTATTCAGCTGGTCTAAGCACGACACAGCTGCCGCTGCCGTATTGATTACACTGGCTGCCGGCAATCTTTTACTGATCATCAGACAGCCGTTTGTCTACTTTCCTGTCCTGTCCGGTTCACTGATATCAGCAGCAAATCTAACTGGATATACGTTGCATGTGCTGTTTTTATGGTACCCTGTTATCCTTGAAATGAGAGAAAGATTAAGATGGCATTATTGAAGCTGGAGCATATGACATTCACTTATCCTGGTACTGATCAGCCGGCGCTCAAAGACGTCAGTCTTGCAGTTGACCCTTCTGATTTTGTGGTGGTCTGCGGTCCTTCCGGCTGCGGGAAAACAACGCTGGTACGCAGTCTGAAAAGAGAAATCGCGCCGCATGGCGCGTTAGATGGACGTTTGTCATATCAGGGACATGATATGCTTTCGGAATCACATGATTTGTGTGCGTCGGCAATCGGCTTTGTCATGCAGGATCCTGATGCTCAGATTGTTACAGATACAGTCTGGCATGAACTCGCGTTCGGACTCGAAAATATGGGACTGCCAACCTCTGTTATTCGCAGAAGGGTCGCCGAGACCGCACATTTTTTTGGTATCAACACCTGGTTTGAGCGCTCTGTTTTTTCGCTTTCCGGCGGACAAAAGCAAGTGCTGAACCTTGCAGGTGTCATGGCCATGCAGCCGGATATACTCATTCTCGATGAACCAGTTGCCCAGCTTGATCCAATCGCGGCAAAAGAGTTCATATCAGTATTGAAGCGCATTCATCTTGAGCTTGGCACAACCGTAGTTATGACTGAGCATATGCTGGAAGATGTCTTTCCGCTGGCGGATACCGTTGTCTATATGGAGCAGGGCCGCATCTCATTTATCGGGTCTCCGGAGGCTTTTGTGCGAAGCGCAGTCACGAGCAGATCCCATCCCTACGAGAAAGCGTTTCCTGCGGCGGTGAAGATCGCACGTGATCTGGGCGAAGTCAGTCACATACCGATCACCGTCAATCAAGGCAGGGTCTGGCTTCAAAACTATCAGAAGAATAAACTAAGCGATCAAAAAAGATCGGCCGGCCGGCAAGAACAGGTGCTTTCATCCCATCAGAAAATGAGGGCTGATGCGCCTGATAAGGCCTCTGACGGCTTAGAAAAACAATATGCTCAGACGAACAAAGAAAAACATCTCAGCGCAGACAGGCAGGCAGATACTTCGTCAGTGACGATGCGTCAGAAACAAAGCACGAGCGATGTTCAGCTGCCTTCAAAGCCAAAGCCGCCCGGCTTAAAACTGCTGAAAGCAGACAGCATCTGGTTCAGATATCAGCCTGATCTGCCCTTTGTACTGCAAAATTTCTCATGTGACATTATTGCAGGTGAGATTCTGGCGATTGTCGGTGGTAATGGCAGCGGCAAATCAACTGCTTTGCATATTATGTCAGGCCTGGCACGCCCTCAGCGCGGCAAAATGGTGCGGAGCAATCTGCGTTTGGACAGCTCGAATCCGCCGCCAGATCAACCCGGCCGGACCCAGCCAGAAGGCACGGCGGGTTCAGGGAAGAAGCGAATATGGAGGCGTCTGCTGAGGAAAGGCAAACAAGCAGACAGCCGGCCATCTGAATCTGTTTTCTCAGCGATGCTGCCGCAGAACCCGAAAGCGCTTTTCATCGAGGATACCGTGTATGATGATTTGTCCGACAGTCTCAGTCATATGCCGCCTGATGCGGCCAGCGAACAGATACAAGCCATTGCTTCTGATCTGCGTATCCAGCACCTGCTGCACAAACACCCCTATGATCTGAGCGGCGGCGAGCAGCAGAAAGCGGCTCTGGCGAAACTGCTGCTGCTGCAGCCGCAGGTGATGCTTCTGGATGAGCCGACAAAAGGTCTGGATATTTACGCCAAACATGATCTGGCAGCCATCTTGAAAAGACAAAGTCAGCAGGGAAAAGCGATCGTCATTGTCACACATGACATTGAGTTTGCCGCGGCCTACACAGACCGGTGCGCCATGATTTTTAACGGAGAGATTACCTGCATCGATCAGGCAAAAGCCTTTTTCGCCGGCAATACATTTTATACAACAGCAGCAAACCGGATGAGTCGCGGTATTCTGGAGAATGCCGTCACCTGTGAGGATGTGGTCAGCCAGTGTATCAGCCAAAAAACATGAACAGAGTCTTATTATGGGCGGAGCCAGTCGTGCTTGTTTTGACGCCTGTTATTCTGGCAGCTGCTGTCGCTGCCGAATTTGAGCAGACGGCCCTGCTGAGTCTGGTTGTGGTCAGTGCTGCCATGCTGCCGTTTTTTGCCAGATTTGAGCAGCGAAGACCTAAGCCAAGAGATATTGTTCCCATCGTTGTGATGAGTGTTATTGCAGCGATCGGCAGAACGTTACTGGTGGTGTTCCCGAATGTTCAGCCTGTCACCGCGATTGTCATCATCAGCGGAATCGCGTTCGGACCGCAGGCCGGTTTTTTGACAGGCGCGTTATCCGCTTTATCCTCCAACTTATTTTTGGGGCAGGGGCCCTGGACCCCCTGGCAGATGTTTGGCTGGGGCATGACGGGTTATGCAGCCGGCCATTTACAGAAACGAAATTTTTTCCGTCATCCGCTTTTGCTGTATCTGTTTGGATTTGCCGCATCCTTTGCTTTTGGTGCTTTGCTGAATGTCTGGGTTGTGATCGGATTTGTCAGGCCCTTTGCCTGGGAAGCTGCGCTCACCGTTTATCTGACAAGTTTATATGTTGATCTTCTGCATGCTGGTTCAACGGTTCTTTTTCTTTTTCTGATGGCCAGGTCCTGGCTGAAAAAACTGAGCCGTGTAAAAAACAAGTATGGCCTTTTCAGTGATCTGGTATAATTGTGCAAAGCAAGTCTTGTTCAGAACGATTGCTTTATGAGCAAAAGGGCTGTGAAGCCTGCTGTGAGGGTTGATGCCGTCAGTATTATTTGTGGAAATAACGTAAGAAAGCCCCTTAATTCGTTGACGGGGATGAATTGCAGATAAGTGTTTTAAGGACCGTAGAACCCACCGAATTTATTTGTGTGGAGATTCACAGACTGTTTTGTGCCTTGAGCACAGCGAAAGGAATGATGATCAATACGATGAAGACTTTCAGCAAACCTTTTTATTCGCTTAGTCTTGATGAACTATACGATCTGCTGTCGCTGCGCAGCAAGATTTTTGTCGTTGAGCAGCAGGCGGTGTACCAGGATTGTGATGGCCGTGACAAACAGGCGAATCATGTTCTTGTCTGCAGTGACAGCGGTCAGCTCGTCGCCGCGGCCAGGGTGCTTCCGCCCGGCTCGCTTTTTCAGGAACCGTCAGTTGGCCGTGTTGTTGTTGACCCGGAGTGGCGGGGAAAAAAACTTGGCCATGAACTCATGACAGAAGCCATCAGAGTTTGTGAACAACATTATAAAGCGCAGCCGGTCAGA
>SLHU01000403.1 GCA_007135995.1 Clostridiales bacterium
CGTTTTTCTTCCAATTTTTGCTCCCGCATAAACAATGGCATTGCTTCGTATAATGGCATCTTCATCAATATATGTAATGTCACCAGAACCATCGTATACCGTATGTCCATATGTCGCATGTCCTTCTACTCTTGCAGTAGCATAGCCTTTTTCCGGATGTCCTATTATAACGTTTTCCTCTATTTCCGCTCTATCTCCAATATGTGTACCGGAAAAAATTTTAGCACCACTTCTAATGGTAGCATTATCACCAACAATTACTTTTTCAAAACCTCCTTTTCTATCCGGCAAAAAAACAACGTCATCAGATATTTCAGCATTACGTCCTATTGTTAATTTCCCACTTTCCAACAGCAAACCCTTGTTATACATAATATATACCTCCCTATATAATTGAGCTCATTCGAAAACTCGAACGGCCTTATTAACAGTGGTCTTGAGTGGAGTGACCTCAAGGTTCACCTCCACATTTCCGACCACAAGATTCTTAATATAATAATGTAAATAATTCGTTAACATTATCAAATACACTTGACTTTTCCAAATCACCCCAAAAATCGCGATAGAGGGACCTTGTTTCCCTACTAAACGATCAGAGGTGGTTTTTTTATGCTCCAATCCTGGCAGACGCATCAGCAGTATCAAGAGCAGCTCCTTTGCAGCATGACTGATTTCTATCAGTCGGATCCCGATCTGGTCCTGTACTATCAAGACCAACTCAATAATCTCTACGAACTCAACCTGGACCCGGCCCGCGATCTTCTGGAAGATTGCTATTCGTACACCGGTGCACCGGCCCGACTACAGGCCCAATTGCTGCGATCTTTCTTTCTCATGTCCAAATGTCAGGTCTTCAGCATTCCTGCCTGGGTCAGACGTCTGTCCGCTTCGCCTATCCTGCGGACCATCGCCGGCTATCGGCCGGGCGATCACATCCATCAGGTTGGTTCTTACTATGACCTGGTCAACCGTATCTGGTGTGCTGATCCTGAGTTGGAACATGAATTCGAACATTCACTTCATCCCTTCCACCGCAAACCGAAAAAGAAATACGGCAAAAACGAAAAGCAACCAGTACGGCGACCAGGCATCGTTCAAAAACTTGCTGACCTCGCAGCCCAGGGCCGAGTCCTCGAAAAACGACCAGAGCGGCTCATGCAGCAAATCTTTGCGAAGGTAGCGGCAGAACCCGCTGTCCGTCAGGGTTTGTTCGGTGATCCTCAAAATTTGGTCGTTTCCGGGGATGGCACCTGTGTCCTGTCCGGCGGTTCTGCCTGGGGCAGCAAACAATGTTCCTGCAGGGAGCAGGGAATCTATAACTGTGACTGTCCGCGCATCGTCTCCGATCCCTTCGCCCGTTATGGCTGGGACAGCTACCACAACTGCTACTTCTATGGTCACACCGCCTATATCCTTGCTGTTTACAATAAGGATCTCAAGTGTGACCTGCCGATCTATCTGCGCATGGTCCAGGCTAACAGGCATGACGCTGTCTCCAGCATCGTTGCTCTTTCCGAATTCAGATCCTTGTATCCTGGTTTCACCATCGACACCTTTTGTGGCGACTGTGCTCATGACGCTACTGGCATCTATGGTCTTCTCGAACACTGGAAAATCAAGGCTGTCATTCCGCTTAAGAGCAACAGCAAGGCGGACCACAAGGAGGGTGCCGATTTTACCATCAACAAAGAGGGTGTACCCATTTGTCTGGCCGGCCTGCCCATGGTCAACTGGGGATTCAATCCTGAGAAAAGACGCAGAAAGTTCCGTTGTCCTCTGGCTTGCGGCAAGATCGATCATTGTGACCATAAAACGGCCTGTCATTCCGATTCAGATTATGGCCGCACCATCTACGTCACACAAAATCAGCACCTGCGCTTTGCCACCAGGATTCGCCGTGGTTCTGCTCAATGGAAAGCCATCCTGCGGTCAAGGACCTCGTCCGAACGGTTCAATAAGCGCCTGCTCAATGATTACGGATTGGAAAAGCATAAGGCCAGAGGCAACAAGCGGATCTTCTGGTGGAGTCTGATTCATTCCACCAATATTCTCCTCGATGCGGCCAGAAAGCTTAACCGCCCATCTTTTATCTCGATCCTGACCGTAGCCTGCGCAGCCTGAGCCGATAGTTTTCAGATCCTTTTTGGCGGTTCCCTGTCAGGGTTTGTTTGCTATGCACTTTTCAAGGTTCATGTCCTTTTGTCTCCACTGTTGATGTCCTGTTCGTCTGTTCGTGTCGCTTCTACGCTTGGTTTTCCTCAAGTTTGCCTGTTGCAGCAGCTGTTTTCTTCATTTCGTCACAGACTTCCCGAATTCACTCAATAATGGTGATTTTAGTATCTACCGTATAAAGCTGCATTAACAGAAAATCTTTATCATTTTTAGGCAGAAGCTTGTAAATACAGACTTTTCAAAGAATCCTGAGGATTTTCTAAAGCTGAGGATAAAGCACGATTGTTATCTATTTCACAGATTGGATGATCAAGAAAAACACGAAGCTTTTTTTCTTCGTTAAGACTGTATTGTATGGCCTTGAAAAGACTGCCGCCTGTTTTGTTTTTGTTTTGCCGGCACCAGCTGAAATAATCATCACAGATCGGTTTGCTATACTTTTGTCTGGTTTTATGAATATCTTTGAGTGCCAGCTCATCGAGCTTCTTGCCTTCATATTTTTCTGTCAGCTGCTTTTCAATCGCATACAGCTTGCCGATCATTTCAATGGCTTTTTCTGCCAGCGAGTCTTTCGTATCCGTGTTTTTCGGCAAACTATTGAGGATGTCCGCATATTTCCTTCTGGCGTGCGCGAAACAGCCCGCCAGTTCAATTGATGCCGGCAGTTTGTTATATCCCTGGTATCCGTCTATTTGAAGCAGACCACTATAGTCGGTCAAAAATTTGACCGGATGCTTTGAAGCCCGGGTCGTCTGGTAATTGTAAACGATCATCGGCGGACTGCCGCGACCAGAGCTGTACATCCACATGTATGACTTCTGCGCAGCTGTTCGTCCCGGTTCATTTAATACTTGCAACCCACTTTCGTCTGCATGCAAATGGGTTTGGCTCAGGAGCTTGTGCCTTAAAAAATCATAAACAGGGCGGATATAAAGCCTAGCTGTTTTTATCACCCAGTTGCTCATTGTCTGGCGGCTAAGATCAAGCTCCATCTGCTTTGCCTGCTGTTCCAGGCGGTATAGCGGCATGCCAAAAGCGTATTTTTGCTCAAAAATCCAGGCTATAGACTCGATGGCGGCTGAACTTTTGGGTAAGAAGGGTTCATATGCTTTGGATTTAGCAAAGTTCGTCCGAAAATCCTGACCATCACAGCTGTTGCAGGCATAAACCGGCGTTCTGTGTTTTATCACTTCCACCTTGGCCGGAATCATCTTAAGTTCATAGCGATCTTCTACCTTGACTTCCTGCATCTGGCTATCACAGTCAGGGCAAGTTTTTTCAGTATCATCAAGGTCGTGGACAACTACTTGTGTGACCAGCTCTTCGAGATTTTCTTCCTTCGTCTTTTTGGCTTTTCTTCGGGTATATGTAATCTGTTCAATGCCAGGTTCTGCTTGCTTTTCATCGGCTGTGATTTCAGCCTCGTTAAACAAACTAAGCTGCTCGGGGACAATTAGATTTTTCTCACTGGATGAACCAAACTGCTTCTTTTGCAGCAGCCGGAACTGTTGCTGGTAGTGTTCCAGCAGATCGTCTTTTTGTTTCAGCTGCGCTAAAAGAGCGGCGTTTTGCCGCTTCAGCTGCTCGTTTTCCTGCATTAAATCAGGGGAGTTTAAAAGATGTTTCTGCTCATTTTTCATACGACTATTATACCATATTCACCGGCACATAAAAAGCCCGAAACGCTTATATTTCAGGCTTCTTGGCGATATTCCATCGTTTATTTCCTAGTAGTAAAACTTCTTTTGAGAAGACACATTACTTTGCTTATCCATGAGGCTAAGGCCATGAACCAGCCAGTCAAGTTCGTCATCTGTCAGCTCCATCAGGCCGTCTGTTTCCTTTGCCCAGGCGAACTTGCCTGTATCGAGTGCCTTGTAATATAGCCAGAAACCATTCTTGTCGTATTGCAGTATCTTGAGTCGATTTCGGCTGCGGTTACAAAACACATACATGTTCTTATCGTATGGATCCATATCGAACGATGCCTGGACTAACGCGGCTAATGTATTGATCGATTTCCTGAGATCTGTGGCACCTTTGGCCAGATAGATCCGCCCGGGTGCTGGTGCTAGCATTTTGTCAGGGCCTCAACTACATCCCTTAGCAGTTTTGGATCAAAACCCTGTTCCAGTTCAATCTGGATACATTCATTAATTTCCAGTTTGATGCCAGTCGCTGCAGGCCTGACTGGTGATTTGCGTTTCACTTCATGCCAACCTGGCGGTGTCTGCTGTTCCTCTTCTAGTCCGGATGCTTCAGCTTTTAGCTTTCTCTTCCAGCGACTGAAATTCTTTTCAGATAACCCTTGTTCTTTGCTCCAGGCCCGCATCGACATGCCGCTTGCCTGCCATCGCTTAACCTGTTTTTCCCAATACTTTCGGCGTTCAGCAATTGTCATTCCCATCACCTCTGGTTTTTTATTCCAGTGTAATGGCTGCTTCGTTCATCCGCCAGATGCTGTTATTTGTCGCTTACCAGATTGGTACTGGTAACAGATAAAACTAATTCTTCAGATTCATTGCACATTTATAAAATTAAAATAATAAATAACAGGAGATGCTGATCATGGAAGGTAA
>SLHU01000361.1 GCA_007135995.1 Clostridiales bacterium
AAGTCGCTGTTGGAGAAGATCAGTCCTTACCTTTCTTCATGAAGCAATATGTTTAGCGATCGGTTTGACAAGAAGCATGCTTTTGTGACATAATGAATACCTTAGGGGGGTATGGTATATATTATTGTATTATAATATATGCCATATACAAAAAAACAAAGTGATATGAACGGAGTATTAAAGTCAAGTCTGATATTTTATATTGAGTCTGAGTATTTGCATATATAAATGAAAAGGCATGCATATAAAAAACAAGGAAAAAGGCAAGGACAGGGCAAGGAGCAAGATAATGGCTGAGAATAAAACAGAAAACGCAAGAAACGCTAAGTCTGCACCGGTCGATCAAATTGAAAAAACAATAAATCAGTCAAAAACCATACAATGCTCAACACGCAAAACTATTCGTGAAGATAAACTGCAAAGTGATTTGCTCAGAAGGCTGAAACGTGTTGAGGGCCAGGTTCGGGGAATCAGCGGTATGGTTGAACGTGATGTTTATTGCGATGATATCCTGCATCAGATTGCTGCGGCAAGATCCGCGCTCAAGTCGATCAGTCATCTGGTTATGGAAGATCATATTCATGGATGCCTCGTTGACCGGATTCGTGATGGTGATGACAATGTTGTTGATGAACTGCTAGTAACAATCGGTAAACTGCTTTAAGGAAGCGGTTGCCAGTTAACGAAACGGTTGCTAGTTGACGTATTAATTTTCTCTAAGATACTTACTAAATAATCTATACAATAAGGATGTGATGATATGGTTCAGACAGAAACTAGAAAAATAACAGGTATGACCTGTGCCGCGTGCGTTGCCAGAGTTGAGAAGGCTGTGTCCAGAGTAGAGGGTGTTGAAAAAGCCTCAGTGAATCTGGCAACAGAGAAATTGACCGTTTCATTTGATCGTGAACAGGTGTCTGTTTCCGACATTGAGGCGATTGTTGCTAAAACTGGATATGGCGTAGAAGCCGATGACAGAAAACAGGCTGAAACGATTGAGAGAAAGGTTGTTGTGCCCATCAGTGGCATGACCTGCGCCTCCTGCTCAGCGCGTGTTGAAAAAGCGGTTTCAAAACTGCCGGGTGTAAAGAAAGCTTCAGTGAATCTGGCAACAGAAAAAATGACTGTAAACTATCAGTCTGACGAGATTAGACTATCAGAAATAAAACAAGCTGTGGTGAAAGCTGGTTATAAACCATTAGACGCTGAAAAAGAATCTGCATCTGATGAAGACCAGCTGAAAAAAGAAAAAGCTGCCAGAATCTTGTGGACAAAATTTAAGATCGCAGTCATTTTTGGCGTCCCCTTGTTTTATATCGCAATGATCGGGATGACGCGCTGGCATGACAGCCTGCTGCCTTCTTTCTTAGACCCTATGCATCAGCCGCTGACATTCGCCCTGGTTCAGCTGGTACTGGTTATTCCAATACTGGTTGCGGGAAATCGATTCTTTACAGTGGGATATAAAGCAATCTGGCACAGAAGTCCCAATATGGATTCGCTGATCGCGATGGGCACGACAGCAGCCATGCTGTATAGTTTGTTTTCAACATATAATATCCTGGCGGGTCAAACAGAATATGTCATGGATCTTTATTATGAGACCGCTGGCGTCATTATCGCCTTGATTCTGCTTGGCAAATCGCTGGAAGCGGTTACAAAGGGAAAAACATCCGAGGCAATTAAGAAGCTCATGGGTCTGGCACCGAAAACCGCGCTGGTGATTCAGGATGGTCAGGAAATCGTGATGCCGATTGACGAAGTAGAGCCTGGTGATTTAATTGTCGTCAAGCCTGGTGAGAAAATACCAGTAGACGGGGTCGTTGAGAAGGGTGTGTCAGCGGTAGATGAAGCGATGCTGACGGGAGAGAGCTTGCCTGTGGAAAAGAAGGCGGGCGATTCCGTATATGCTGCCAGTGTTAATAAAAATGGCTCCATTCAATTTCGGGCAACAAAAGTCGGCAGCGAAACCGCGTTGGCTCAGATCATCAAGCTGGTTGAAGATGCGCAAGGTTCAAAAGCTCCGATCGCGGCACTAGGCGATATTATTTCCGGATATTTTGTACCTGTTGTGTTCGTAATAGCAGTTGTTTCAACACTGATTTGGTTTTTTGCCGGCGGTGAGCAGGCAGGCAATACGGTCTTTGCTTTGAAAATATTTGTTTCTGTTCTTCTGATTGCCTGTCCTTGTGCGCTAGGTCTTGCAACACCAACTGCGATAATGGTGGGTACCGGTAAAGGCGCAGATTTTGGGGTGCTCTTTAAAGGCGGAGAAGCTCTGGAAACAACACATAAACTAAATACAATTGTTTTTGATAAAACAGGAACCTTGACAAAGGGAGAGCCGGAAGTGACCGACATTGTCGCGCTGGCACCCTTTAGTGAAGAAGAAATTTTGCAGCTGGCAGCCTCTGCCGAGAAAGGCTCTGAACATCCGCTGGGAGAGTCCATTGTTCGGGCAGCGCAAAATAAGGAACTTAAGCTGCTTTCGGCCGATCAGTTTGAAGCTGAACCGGGTCATGGGATCCGGGTTACACTTGAAAACAGGCAGCTGCTTCTTGGTAATCAGCGGATGATGGAAAAAGAGCAAATTGAACTGCGGGAACTTAGGGAACAGGCAGATCAGCTGGCAGATAATGGCAAGACGCCAATGTATATTGCCGTTGATGGCCAACCGGCAGGCATTATTGCTGTGGCTGATCAACTTAAAGAGAGCAGCGCAAAAGCCATTAAAGAACTGCAGGCACTTGGACTGGACGTTATGATGATTACAGGCGACAATCGTAAAACAGCCGATGCGATCGGCCATCAGCTGGGATTGCAGCGGGTTCTGGCTGAAGTGATGCCGGAGGATAAATCTGAAGAGGTTAAAAAACTGCAGGCTGAAGGAAAAAGAGTAGCGATGGTAGGCGACGGTATTAATGATGCTCCGGCGCTGGCTCAGGCTGATATAGGTCTGGCAATTGGTTCTGGCACCGATGTCGCAATGGAATCAGCTGATATCGTTCTCATGAAAAGTGACTTAATGGATGTACTGACCGCTCTGCAGCTCAGCAGAAGAACCATGCGCAATATTAAGCAAAATCTGTTCTGGGCGTTCGCGTACAACACACTTGGCATTCCGGTAGCGGCCGGACTGCTCTTTGCATTTGGCGGGCCGTCACTGAATCCGATGCTCGCCGCGGGCGCGATGGCATTTAGCTCGGTATCAGTTCTGCTTAACGCCTTAAGGCTCAAACAGTTCAAACCGCTGCTAAGCAACCGGAATGTGCCTGTAAGCAAATAGATTGCAGGCTGCCTTAGCAGGGTGCATGTGTTCTGAAAAGTTATCCATATTATCAGCGGGTACAGCACAATGATAACATGGATGCCTGATAAATAAATGGATTGAACATCAATGGGATATAGACGATGACATTTGATGCGTATCCAAATACGAACGCACCTTCAACCGGGTATTTTGCCCTGATTGAAGGTGCGTTTTCGTTCTTACGACAGAGACTGTAAGTCTGACTTACAAAAGGGTAATCATTAAAACAGGTGTTATCCTGCGGCTAAAAAATATTTTTTCTGTCAAGGTCGAGTGTTTTAAGTTTTTCAATCTCTTCATCGGTAATCGGTTTGAAATGAGGCAACAGTTTCATGGCCAGTCTGAACAGTCTGATATCACCAGGTGTGATCGCGGCTGTTACAGGCTGAGATAAAGTAAATTTCAGCGCCAGGTCAGCCAGCTCGGGTTCGTCAATTGGTTGATACCAGCATTTTTGATACGGCCTTTCGCTTTTGGGTAAGTCTTCCGGCCATGCATGCCGCGCCATTGCTTTGAGTGCCAGTATGGAAGCACCTTTTTCCTTTGCCTTGGCAATGGTTGCCTTGCCAAACTCTTGTTTCAGCATTAAGGCCCAGTTAACAGGAAATAAGACTGAGTCGAAAGGAAACTGATCCAGCAACGCAGTCGCTGCTTCATCGGAATGCGCTGAAAAACCAATATGACGGATTTTTCCGGCTTCCTTTGCCCGCAGCACTGTTTCCATCGCGCCGTCGGGACCCATTGCCTGTTCCACATCCTCTTTTGTTGTCATCGCGTGCAGCTGAAACAAATCAAAATGATCAGTCTGCAGATTTTTCAGTGACTGGTCCAACGATTCTGCCGCTTCTTTGCGGCTTCTTTTTTCTGTTTTACAGGCAAGAAAAATGTTATTTCTTTTCCCTGCAAGCGCTGGTCCAAGCTTATCCTCTGCATTTCCGTAAGACGGCGCCACATCGAAATAGTTAATGCCCTGATCAATTGCTTCAGCAACATAATGATTGGCATCTTTCTGATCTTCGTCCATAACAATAATACCGGCGAAGCCAATGATGGACAATAATTCGCCATTCGGTCCATAAGGTCTTTTCTGCATGGAAATTCCTCCATTCATGTCATACTTCTGCATGACTGTTGGTTTGTAATTCTAACATACATTATACATCAAACGAGTGAATTCATCAGAAACGAAATATAAACAAACGAGCTGATGTTCACCAATCCGGTCATAAAGCAATAATGCAGTGCCGTTATGCTGCAATACAGTACCGGCATACGGATATAAAATAATGATAAGGCATATAATAATATCATTATGAACCAGCAAATTAATGATATTCGCAATGATATCATGACACGTTCGTCATGAACCACCATATCTGATCATTTCATTTAATCGCCAAATTGGCTGGCGTTTGTGATATGACGATACAGATTGAATAC
>SLHU01000029.1 GCA_007135995.1 Clostridiales bacterium
AAAGAAACGATTCTCAGCAAATAATGTGTCAGGATGGTTGGGGAATGTAAATACTGAGGCCTGCAGTTTTTTTTCACGGCTGTGATACAGCAGCGTTCTCAGCAGTTCGAGATGTCCCTGATGCACACCGTCTAAAAACCCCAATGCAACAGCTCTGCCGGCTGGCGGTATATTCTCATGATTGTCTTGATATATCTGCACGATCTACAAACACCCTTTCTGTTTTGATCCGATAGGAACGCTCTTCATGGCACATGAGCCTGGCAGCTGCGATAAACAGTGTTCCGCAGAAAACACCATAAAGCTGATTTCGCACCACTGGCTGACTCAAAGATTCAGCCGATAACAGCACCGGCTGGCCGCATACAAGTCTGTCTGTCTGATCAGGATTGAGATTCAGGCGCGGCCATTGGTCAAAAGCCGTGGACAAAGTGGTGAAACAGCCCTCCTGTTTGAGCAGGTTCTGATAAGCCTGGTCGTCTTCAGTTGTGTGCCGCCAGGCTGACAGCTGTTCAGGATCACCAGCCTGATCAAGACGGTAAGGTCCGCAACGGGTTCTTGTCAGCGCCGCTGCATGGGCAAAATAACCTAGTTTGCGGCCGAGCGTATCCGCTAATGTCCTGATATAGGTTCCCTTGGAACAGTCAATATCGAGCCAGATGCTGATGTGCTCATCCAGGCTGATCTTTATTATCTTAACCGACTTGACCTCGATCATTCTCGTTTCGCGTTCGATCGTCTTTCCTTCTCTTGCGTAAGCATAAAGCGGACGACCATCTTTTTTGACTGCTGAATACATAGGCGGCAGCTGTTCCTGAACGCCTGTCATTTCGGTGACAGCCTGTCTGATGTTCGAAAAATCACTTTCCAGACATTGCCTGCGCGCATCAGCTGTCAGCTGATGTTCATCTGTTGTCTGGCCGGTCAGATCCTGTGTATCGGTCGCACGGCCAAATTGAATCTGTACCTGATAGGTTTTATCAAAGGATTCCATAAACTGGACGGCCGCGGTCGCTCTTCCGATGCAGACCGGGAGCAGGCCGTCAGCAAATGGATCGAGCGTCCCTATATGGCCGACACGTCTGATACCAGTCAGCTTGCGAACAAGCCCGATCATTGAAAAAGATGTTGCCTGAACAGGCTTATTGACAAGGAGTACACCAGACCAGTTGATTTGATCAGTCAAAAGAGCCATTCACCCGCCTTTTCAACCATCAGGTGCCCTGCATCCTGAATTGATATATTACTCAGGGTAGTACCCGCCGCACGTGCGTGTCCGCCTCCGCTCATCGACTTGGCGAATTTCGCTGCGTCAAAGCCAGTACCGCTGCGGATATTGACCCTGATTGTGCCGTTGTTCAGTTCCCGAAGCAGAAATGAAACCTCTACACCTTCGATATTGCGAAGCTGTGCAGCCAATCCATCCAGATCACTGTCCTGTGCCTCGCACACATCCATGACAGACTGGCTGACCAGTGCCAGGGCTATTTTACCCTGCAGATAAAACTCAGCGGTGCTGAAGACATGGCCGCTCAGGCGAAGCCTGCCCTTGCTGCTTAAATCAAACAGCTGATAGACAATATCCCTTATTGCCACACCATACGGCATTAAAGCAGCAGCAATCTCAAAAGTCCGCTGCGTGGTATTGCTGAAAGTGAATCGGCCTGTATCTGATATAATCGCTGTCATCAGCATCACAGATATTTGCTGATCCATAAGATCGCGGCCGGTAATTTTTTCCATCAATACAATCAGATCATATACAATCTCACCGGCCGCGGCAGCGCCGGGGTCAATAAAGCGCAGATAACCAGAATGCCCCTCAGATATATGGTGGTCAGCGACTGCGATCTGCGGTGCCTTTTCCAGAAGCTGTTGTCTGCGGCCCGTTCTTGACGGTTCAGAACAGTCAATCAGCAGTGCCAGAGACTGTCTCGTGATGCAGCTGTCGATACGGTCAGGATATGGTTCAATAAGCGCCAGACCTTCCATATAATCATACTTGCCCGGTATCACCTCATCATAAAGAAAGCGGGCTTTCACACCAGCTTTCCTCAATGCAACCAGCATCGCCAGAGTTGAACCAAGCGCGTCACCATCTATGCTGGTATGCGGATATAAGTAAATTTCATGTTCACTGTCGATATATGACAGGAGTTTATGCGCAAGCTCTTCAAGTCGATTGATCATCTTTTCGCTTTTCCCCCAAGGTCTCATCGATCAGTTTGGTCATGCGGATCCCTCTTTCAATTGAGTCATCAATTTGAAAATGAAGTTCCGGCATTACACGCAGGCGTATTTTCCGCCCGATTTCTCGTCTGATAAAACCGGAAGCGCTTTTTAGCGCTGACATACAATCTTTTTGTTCCGATTCATCTCCCATAACACTGACAAAAATCGTTGCATGGGACAGATCACGCGAAACACTGACTTCGGTCACCGAAGTCAGCGCTGGTAATCGCGGATCCTTTATTTCTTGCTGTATAAGGTTAGCGACTATCTTGCGAATCTCATCGCCAACCCGTTCTGAACGCTGCAAAGGATCAGCTCCTCTCTATTTCCTTCATTTCATAGGCCTCGATCACATCATTCTCCTTGAGGTTGTTAAATCGCTCAAGTCCAATGCCGCACTCATATCCGGCCGCTACTTCACGAGCATCGTCCTTGAATCTCTTCAATGATGCCAATTTTCCTTCATGGACAACAATACCGTCACGAACAAGCCTGACATCACATGAGCGCGTGATCTTCCCGTCTGTCACATAAGAGCCGCCGATTGTGCCAACACCGCTGACGCGGAAGACCTGGCGAATCTGAGCATGCCCCAGCACCACTTCTTTGTATTCAGGTGCCAGCATACCCTTCATCGCAGCTTCAATATCTTCAATTGCGTTGTAGATGACACGGTAAAGCCTGATATCTACGCCATTTTCCTTGGCCATTTCTGCTGCGTTAACAGCAGGACGAACGTTGAAACCAATAATGATCGCGTTCGACACTTCAGCCAGACGTACGTCAGATTCTGTCACTGCGCCAACGGCGCCATGAACCACATTGACTTTGACTTCCTCGTGACTTAGTTTCTCCAGAGCCTGTCGGACTGCCTCCACACTGCCCTGAACATCCGCTTTCACAATAATATTCAGATCCTGCACTTCACCGCTTGCCATTTGCGAGTAAAGCGACTCGAGGTTCATGCGCGAACTGCTGCGCAGTGTCGACTCACGTTGCTGTACCCTTCTTCGATCGGCCAGCATACGGGCTGTCCGGTCATCGGTAACGGCATAGAACAACTCACCAGCCGCCGGAACCTCCGGCAAACCGAGAATCTCTACTGGTACAGACGGGCCTGCCTCTTTAACCGGCTGCCCGCGGTCATCCGACATGGCACGGACATGACCGATAATTGAACCGGTCACAAGTGAATCGCCTGTCCTTAATGTACCACGCTGGACAAGAACGGTGGCCACAGGACCACGGTTGCGATCCAGCTGCGCTTCAATCACTGTACCCTTTGCCTGCTTTTTGGAGTTTGACTTGAGCTCCAGCAGATCAGCGGTCAGCAAGACCATTTCAAGCAGTTCATCGATGCCTTCACCGGTCATCGCTGATACAGGCACCATAATGGTATTGCCGCCCCATGCTTCAGGGATCAGCTCATACTGTGACAGTTCCTGCTTCACCCGGTCGATATTCGTGTCAGGTTTGTCAATCTTGTTGATCGCGACAATGATCTGTGTGTTCGCCGCTTTCGCGTGGTTGATCGCCTCTATTGTCTGCGGCATAACACCGTCATCGGCCGCAACAACGAGTATGGCGATATCTGTAACTTGTGCACCTCTGGCACGCATTGTTGTGAATGCCTCGTGACCTGGTGTATCCAGAAACGTGATCTGTCTGTCATGCGCGTTCACCATGTACGCACCAATATGCTGCGTGATTCCGCCTGCCTCATTATCTACAACCGCAGCCGAACGGATTCTGTCAAGAATAGATGTTTTGCCGTGATCAACATGACCCATGACGACAACAACCGGCGGGCGCTCTTCAAGATCATGCGCCTCGTCTTCACTGTCATCAAACAGGATATCCTCTTCAGTCACTTCAACTAGTTTTTCAGTTGTAATATCAAACTCAGCAGCGATCAGCGTTGCGGTATCAAAGTCAATCTCCTGATTGACTGTCGCCATCACACCAAGCCCGATCAGCTTCTTGATTACTTCAGCGGAGGATTTTTTAATTGCCTCCGAGAATTCTTTAACAGTCAGTACTTCAGGCAGCTTGACATGCTTCAGTACAGCCTTCACAGCAGGTGTGCTGGAACGCGGCTGCTGAACGCGCTGATTGCGTCTGCGTCCGCGGCTGCGGGAACTGCGTCCGGGCTGTTTGTCGAACGGATCAAGCAGTACATCGTCTTTCAATACATCATTAACACCTTTGCCGGACAGAGCCTGAGCCTGCTGTCTGAGCAGATTATGCTTATCTTTGGCAACCGGTTCAATCTTATTAGGTGCTGCCTCTTTGCGGGCATCGCGCTTGGGATCACGCTTGCTCTCTTTTTCGAAAGCATCACGTTTGGCGAAATTAGCCTTAGGCGCTTCATGCAGCTTCTCCGGCAGATCATCCGACACCTTGGGGGCGGAAGATCTTCCGCCTCGCTGCGGTGCCGGCCTGCCACGGCCATCCTGCTGGTTTTGCTGTCCGGAGAAGGTAGCAGGCCGCCTGTCGTCCTGCGGACCACGCTGCTG
>SLHU01000004.1 GCA_007135995.1 Clostridiales bacterium
AAATGCCAAGCGATATTTATGACAGCCCGCAGTCGGTAATTCAGGAGCAGGTCACGAACGGACTGGCGGTCAGAATGGCCATTTTATATCTGCTAGTGTCAAGGAGGAATGTGGAATGAGAATTAAAATCAGCGGCGGCCGGGTCTGTGATCCGCTGTCCGGACAGATTGAAGAAAAAGATATCTATATTGAAAAAGGTGTATTCACCCTTCAGCTCAGTGGTGATCCCGACCAGGTGATTGACGCGGCCGGCCTGCATGTGATACCCGGCCTGATCGACGCGCACTGTCACCTTCGTGAACCTGGTTTTGAGTATCGCGAAGACATTGAAAGCGGAACGAAAAGCGCGGCCAAAGGCGGTTTTACCACGGTGACCAGCATGCCGAACACCATGCCTGTCTGTGACAACGCGGCGATTGTCAGCGCGATCATCAGCAAGGCGAAGCAAAAGGGCAGTGCCCGGGTATTGCCAATCGGTGCTGCCAGCAAAGGGCAGAAAGGCCAGGAGCTGGCCGAGATCGGCCTGATGGCTGAAGCTGGTATCGTTGCTGTTTCAGACGACGGACGACCGGTGGAAAGCTCGGATATGATGAAAAAGACAATGTTGTATGCCGCTCAGTTCAAACTGCCGGTGATCTCGCATTGTGAAGACCTTTCACTGGCTGCGGACGGACACATGAATGAAGGTCTGGTTTCAACCATGATGGGCCTGCGCGGTATTCCAAGTGTCGCGGAATCAGCTGTTGTCGCCCGCGATTGCCTGCTGGCAGAATACCTGAACCTGCCTTTGCATATCGCTCATGTCAGCTGCAGGGCATCTGTGGAGCAGATCCGCCAGGCGAAAAAACGCGGTGTACCCGTGACCAGTGAAACCTGTCCGCATTATTTCACGCTGACCGATGAAGCCTGCCAGGGATTCAATACCATGGCTAAGATGAATCCGCCGCTGCAGACGGCCGACGACAGACAAGCTGTCATAGATGGCCTGATAGACGGCACCATTGATCTGATCGCCACCGATCATGCGCCGCATCACCGGGATGAAAAAGAAATTGAGTTCGCGCTGGCCAATAATGGTATCACTGGACTGGAGACGGCCTTTGGACTTGGTTTTCAATACCTGGTTGAACCGGGACATCTGACCCTGATCGACTGGATCAGGAAAATGACAATCAGACCGGCAGAGATTCTGGGCCAGAAGCTGGGCAGCTTTGAAGCTGGCCGTCCGGCAGATGTCACACTGGCTGATCTGAATGCGTCCTATACTTTCTGCGCGGACGATATGGCTTCAAAAGCCAGGAACACGCCTTATGACGGCTGGCAGCTGAAAGGCAGAGTGGTCATGACACTGCTGGAAGGGAAAACCACCTACAGCTGGTATGATGAAAAAGACAGTGATGTGGGCAAAAAAGCTGCATCTGAAGCGCTGGACGCGGAAAGTGAGGATGCCTGATGCAACATTTCGCCGACCGGCTGCAAGCCGCTATTATAGAGAAGCAAAATCCAACTGTCATGGGTCTGGATCCCATGCTCAGCTATGTGCCTGAGCGAATTGTCTCTTTTTACCAGAAGGAAGTGGACGACCCGCTTCTGGCCACCGGCCTTTCCATTTACGAATTTAACCGCCGCCTGATTGACAGCGTCCATGATCTGATCCCGGCAGTCAAGCCGCAGCTGGCTTATTACGAGCAGTACGGCATTCACGGTATGGAAGCGCTGCGCCAGACCATAACGTATGCCCGCAAGAAAAACCTGCTGGTGATCCTCGATGGCAAAAGAAATGATATTGGCAGCACCGCTGACGCTTATGCCCGGGCCTATCTGGGGCAGACCCGGTGGATAGACGGAACTGAAAAAGCCGCGATGTCAGCTGACGCGCTGACGATCAATGCTTATCTTGGCTCTGACGGTATTGTCCCGTTTCTCAAACAGGCGAAAGAGCACGGGAAAGGCCTTTATATTCTGGTCCGAACGTCAAACCCTTCAGCAGGTGATCTGCAGGACTTGAAACTGGAAGATGGACGCACCGTCTACGAGGCGATGGCCAGCCTGGTTTCTGACTGGGGCAAAGACATGATCGGTGACAGCGGCTACGCTTCGGCAGGTGCTGTCGTAGGCGCTACCTGGCCGCAGCAGGCTGAAACCCTGCGGCATCTGATGCCGCATACACCCATTCTGGTGCCGGGATACGGTGCTCAGGGCGCGACGGCGGATGACACCATGCCCAATTTCGACCAGCATGGAAACGGCGCCATTGTCAACGCTTCGCGCAGTTTGATGTGTGCCTGGAAAAAGCATGAAATGGATCATGAGCAGTTTGAACAGGCTGCCCGGAAAGAGGCGATGGCCATGAAACAAGCACTGCGTGAAGCGCTGCAAAAAAGCGGCCGATGGCAGTAAAGACAGTCAGGCGTATCGCGGTGCGGCCCGCATCGTGCAGCTATCAAATATGTTCTTTCATATGCCAAAGCATTCTGGGCGAACAGATACTTGCGAAAGCATACAGGCTGCGGGTATAATAGGAAAATGAATATTTAGTGCATATAATGAATATATATGCGGCACTATCCGACAGGTCAGCAGATTGCCAAGACCTTGAAAGATATACAAATATTTAATAAATACTGGATATACAAACGTGTTTCGATAAGAAAGCAAAACAAGTATATGCAGATAAGTGTATAATATGCTGATGGACCTGTCAGATGTCGTCCAGGCTTGAAAGCAGACGGCGATGATCAATAAGGAACATTTGCTATCAGAAAGGGGAACAGGCATGTCAACAGGCCATTTGGTATTCGAAAACGGGGTTGTGATGCAAGGGCGTTCGCTGGGCAAAACGGGACAGGCAACAGGCAAAGTGATGCCTTATACCAGTATGACTGACTACCAGGCGATATTGTGTGACCCGGTCACACAAGGTCAGTTGATCTGCATGACGTATCCATTAATTGGAAATGTCGGCAGAATTGACAATTTGCAGGATGCCGGCAATATTCAGGCAGCAGGGCTGATACTGCGCGAAAGCATCGATCAGGTTGATCACTGGCAAAGTGTTGAAAGCCTGCATGACTGGCTTTTATCTCAAAATTCAGTTGCGATCTGCGGTATAGACACGCGTGAAGTGGTTCGCCTGATCCGAGACCGGGGCCCCATGTACGCGGTGATCTCAACGCAGCCCGATGCGGATGTGTCCAGCCTGGCAGATCAGGCTCGCCGGCTTAGGCTGACACCTGATGCTGCTGATCAAACTGCCGCGGGAACGCAGGATGCCGCGTCACAGCAAGTTTATATGCCGGCGCAGGTCGCATCAGAAGACATGTCTCAAATTGCAGCAGGATGCCATGCAGCGGCGATTGATCTTGGCCTGAATCAAAAGCTGATCAACGCGCTGACAGCCAGAGGCTGCAAGGTAACGGTACAATCGCTGCCGGCAAGTCCTGCGCACATCACGAAGACACAGGCCGATCAGACTGAAAGGCTGCTGCTTGAGCTGAAGCCGGATGTGATCGTGCTGACAAGCGGACCGGAAGAACAGGCCGGCAAGGCCAGCGGCGCGCTGTTATCAATGATCCGAAGGCTGGCGGACCAGCTGCCGGTATGGGGTGTTGATTCCGGCCATTTGCTTCTTGCCAGAAGTTTTGGCCTGCCGCTCATATCGCTGCCGCTTGGGCATCACGGCGCAAACTATCCGGTATTCGAAACCAGCAGCGGACGTACTTATATGACCCTTCAGCATCACCGGCTGACGGTAGCCCCGCAGGCGCTGGAAAACCAGAAAACAATCAGCTTGACACATCGTAATATCAATGACGATTCAATAGAAGGACTGTCCTATGGCGGCCGGCATTTTTCTACACAGTTTCTGCCGGATACAGACAATTACGCACATCAGACAGGTCATATCTGGGATCAGCTGATCGCCGCTCTGAGCTGAGCTCGGACATGAAAGGAGAACGATAGCATGCCAAGACGAGAGGATATCCATAAAATAATGGTCATCGGTTCAGGGCCGATTATTATCGGCCAGGCCGCTGAATTTGACTACGCCGGAACGCAGGCCTGCCAGGCCTTGAAAGCAGAAGGCTATGAAGTTGTGCTGATTAACAGCAACCCTGCGACCATCATGACTGATACCGAAATGGCCGATCATATCTACCTGGAACCGCTGCAGATTGATGTGGTTGAAAAACTGCTGCTCGATGAAAAGGTCGACGCGCTGCTCGCGACACTGGGCGGCCAGACAGGGCTGAATTTCGCGATGGAGCTCTCGGAAAGCGGTTTTCTTGAAAAACACAATATTCAGCTGCTGGGCACACCGGCGGCCGGCATAAAAATGGGTGAGGATCGTCAGGATTTTCGCGCCGCGATGATGAGGATTAATGAACCTTGCATTCCTTCAGGCACTGCGGACAATTTGCAGGATTGTCTGCGGCAGGCCGAGATAACAGGCTATCCGGTGATTGTCCGCCCGGCGTTTACCCTGGGCGGGACCGGCGGCGGTATTGCCGCAAACGAAAAAGAGCTGAAAGAAATCGCCGCGACGGGGCTGGCAGTGAGCCGTGTACATCAGGTGCTGATCGAAAAATCGATTGCCGGCTGGAAAGAACTGGAATTTGAAGCCGTTCGTGACGGCCGCGGCAACGCGATTACAATCTGCAGCATGGAGAATCTGGATCCGGTGGGTGTTCATACCGGTGACTCGATCGTGGTTGCGCCGGCTCAGACACTCACCGACGCAGAGTA
>SLHU01000057.1 GCA_007135995.1 Clostridiales bacterium
ACAAATGAGGTGAGCCAGCTGGCCGTCATACCTGAAAAAAATAAAGAGCATGACTCAAAGCGACAGGTGAAGGATGTTGATACACATCAACAGACACCGGAGCTTGCTTCGCGCAAAACGGGTTCGCTGAATCCATTCGGCAGATTTGCGGAAGCTGTTAACCGAACATACAGCGACCGATCAAGCGTCGAACAGGAAAGACAGCTTGAAGAAGTCCGCGATGTTCTGAAGCAGATCGCGGTTGTTGCCTTTATTGGCCCAAGCGGGACTGGAAAAAGCACTAGAGCTATTTCAATCGCCCGTAAGAATAATATAGCTTATCTGATCGATGATGGTCTGCTGATTCACCAGCACCAGATTGTGGCAGGCGCATCAGCTAAGAAGGCCTATTCCAGGCTGGAATCAGTCAGACAGGCGTTGTTTGCTGATGAAACGCGTGCGGCAAATATGCGGCGGTCGCTGGCTCAGCATAAACCGGCAACACTCATGATCCTGGGCACTTCAGATGCCATGCTGAGAAAAATATGCAATAATCTCTGGCTTAACCACCCATCGATGCTGATTCGGATTGAGGATGTCAGCACTGACGAAGAAATCAGGCAGGCAAAAGAGATTAGAATGTCTCAGGGAAAGCATACTATCCCAGTGCCGAGCATGGAAATCAAACATGAGTTTTCAGGTTATTTCGCAGATCCCATATCCCGGCTTCGTCGGCGCTGGGAGCGTGAACGAGGCATTGCAGCTGTTTCTGTTGAGCACGAACGAACGGTGGTGCGGCCAACCTTTTCTGCCCTTGGCAGTTACTCTATATCGGATGAGGCCATGAAAATGATGATTGAGATCGGACTGCGCGGCATCACAGGTGTTGCGGGTCTTGAAAAGTTTACAGCTGACAACTCGGTTTACGGTGTGGTGCTTCAGCTTGATCTGGCATTGTATTATGGCTTTAATGCGCAGCGAGTCCTTCAGGATGTTCAACAGAAAATCAATCAGATGGTGGAGGACTATACATCAGTAAATGTTATTGCTGTTAATGTAAAAGCACGTCGTGTGATTCTTGATCAATCGCGAAAAGAAGTCTCGCAGCGCTAGAGAGGACAAAACATGAAAGAAACGATCTATACAATACCCGTTAATGATGCATATGAAGCAGGTCATCCCTGTCCGCTGTGCACACTGCAGCAGAAACTGGACAGTGATCTGGTTGAATACTATCTGGGACCAGCGCTGATGGAGCCGGATGTCAGAAAGACAACAAATGAAAAGGGATTTTGCCAGAAGCATCTGACAGACCTTTACTGCAGTGAAGAAAACAGATTAGGACTAGGTCTGACCTTGCATACTCATATCGATGACCTGATTAATGATTTGCATCCCGGCATTGAAGCCTGCAGACCAGGCAGCAAGAAAAATCTGTTCAAAGGCCGGGAGAAAGACTACCGTAAAAATATCAGGGAGATGGCGCAGCGAGTCAAGAAGCGGGAAGACGGCTGTGTTATCTGTGATCGTCTGGAAAACACGATGGATCGCTATCTCGATGTTATTTTTTACCAGTATTTTATTGATGCTGACTTTAAAAAGCGTTTTGATGAAGGACAGGGGTATTGTCTGCCGCATTTGTCTTTTCTGATGTATGGCGCGGCAAAATACCTGAATCAGAATCAGGCCGCTGAATTTCTGACACAGCTTTCGTGTCTTGAAAAGCGGTGCCTTGAAACATTACGTGATGATGTTGAATGGTATACCTTAAAATATGATTACAGAAACCAGGACAAAAGCTGGAAAAACAGTAAGGATGCACTTCCCAGAGCAATCAGAAGACTTTCAGGTGATTGCTCACTCAAACCGCGTCAGTGATTATTTTTACGCATCAGGAGGACGGCAGTTATATGACAGATTCAAACAAGAAGTCAAAACAGTTTTCAGCAGTTGCCCAGACGGCCGAAAAACCTGTATTAATGACGGATCCCATGCAGGTGCTGTCTTCTGGCAGCGGCAGCAATCCGACAATTGTCCTGAAAGCAGATTATATTGGTGCATCAGACGATGCACTGTCGCATCAGCTGCTTCAGGAACTGATGACAGGATTACTGTCATTAAATGAAGCACCTGAAGCAATCATTTTCTATCATCAGGCAGTCAAACTCCTTTTGGCAGATTCACCTGTCATTGCAGCACTAAAAAAGCTTCAGCAGGAGGGGACAGAACTGGTTGCCTGCGAGTTAAGCATGAAGACATATGCGAATAACGAGCCGGTTCTTGGGTTTAAAGTGTCTTTTTGTGAACTTGTTTTACAGCTATCCAGAGCAAAAAACGTGCTGTGGTTCTGATGGCGCTGTATTTCAATGATAAACAGGCAAGTCGTCATCTGGCAATTTAAAAAGCTCGTTACCAGTTTTTATTTTTTCAAGACATCACTTTCCTGCCGGCAATATAGACCGAATCCAGGCTCCAGTCTGAACGGCAGATGACAAAGTTTGCCCATTTGCCTGAAGTGATTGAACCAAGATCATCTTCTGCGCGTATAACGGCAGCAGGGTTATAAGTAGCAGCCTGAACAGCATGCTCTGGTTTAATACCAAATGAAATCGCCAGACGCATACAGTCATAAAGGTGAGTCGCTGACCCGGCAATGGTTCCATCTGCCAAAGTTGCCTTTCTGTCTTTAACGACGACTTTCTGTCCGCCTAGGACATATTCACCATTAGGCATCCCGCAGGCCGCCATTGAATCACTGACCAGTACAATCCTGTCAGGTCCGAAAAGCTTAAAAGCTGCTCTTACAACACTGGGATGGATATGAATACCGTCAGAAATGAGTTCCGCTTTTACTTCCGGGTGATCGGCAGCTGCGCCAATTACGCCTGGATCACGGTGATGCAGAGGCGGCATGGCATTAAACAAATGTGTAACATGTCTTGCGCCTGCGTCAATTCCGGCGGTTGCCTGATCATAATTGGCTGTTGTATGTGCCATGCTGACGGTACATTCTTTCTGTACCTTCGAGATGAATTCAAGCGCGCCCTCCAGTTCAGGCGCCACACAGGCAATCCGGATCATACGATCTGACGCATCATCGAGGCGCTTGAAAAAGTCATACTCCGGCAGCTTCAGGTAATCAGCATTCTGTGCACCTTTTTTAGCAGCATTGAAAAAAGGACCTTCCATTGTTATGCCGCGTATCCATGATGCGTTTGCAGGTTTTTCATCGCGAAGTCTGCGCGCATTCATAAAGGCTTTATTAAGGATTTCTTCAGGCAAAGTCAGTGAAGCCGGTGAAAAAGAGGTTACACCATTTTGCGCCATAAAACGCGCGATTTTGAGAAGTCCCTCGTAATTGCCGTCAATAAAATCTGCACCGGAGTTGCCGTGGAAATGCAGGTCGGTCAACCCGGGAATCACATAGTATCCGTCAGCATCCAGGATATCAGCATCAGAAGCAACTGCTTCAGAAGAAAACCGGCCGCCGCTGATTGACAGATCTCCTTTTTGAAATGTAAAATCATCACGAAAAACTGTTCCGTTTTTTATTATCATTTATTTTCTCCTCATATAATATCTTTGTAGCCCAGTAAATACTGTCAATACTGGGCAGGTTGAAACTAATGCATACTTATAGTGTGCCTTTCGGCACCAAACAGCCGGAGCTGTTTCTTGCTTTGTTCACCTTGAAAAGAGCATGGTGATAAGCGTATCAATCCGCAAAATCAACGCATTGTCATTTGATTTCCGGCAGACTTGCGGCAGCTACCGACTGTCCAACCCTGCGAAATTTCTCATCCGGCAGCGCCGGATTCAGTTTGACATCCGGATATTCCTCACCAAGTATCCTTTTAGCTTCCGATAAGATAATATCACCGCCCTTGCCGCTCATGACACGTCCCAGCAACAAGACATGTTTGATATCATAAAAGTCACTGTAATATGCCAGTGTATGTCCTAAATAACAACCCAGGCTTGTATAGACATCTATCGCCCGCGGATCCTCATCTTCCATCAGTTTCTGGACGATTTTCAGCTTTTCAGCTGGCGTGGCCGCCGCTGATACATCAATACCTGCTTTCGGGGCAAGCTTGATCACTGCATCCTGAGAAAAATATTTAACACCGCAGCCAATATCACCAGACCATTCATCTGTCATCGCGGGCGGCTTCCATCAACGTCGCCGTGCCGCATACATTCACCTTAGCATAGTCCCTCGGGAATAAAATCGATTCCTGGACCGAGACACGCGCCGCCAGGTGATAGACGCAATGGATATCCTGCAGAAGCGTCCATAGTTTTGGCCGGTCGTTAATATCCCCCCGGGTGAAATGCACCTCAGGGTCAAGGGCATCCGGATTGCCCGTCGAGAGGTCATCCAATACGCGCACATGGTGGCCCTGGCGTAATAATCGGTTGCTTAATGCAGCACCTAAAAACCCGGCACCGCCTGTAATTAGAAAATTCATATTGTTTTACACCTTGCTTTGATTATGATCAGACATCTGATAATTATCAGACATCATAGCACACTCTCTTGCCATGGGGAAGAGGCCTCACACGATCGTTTCAACAGAAAGCTGGGCAGACAACCGGGAAGGGCTATCAGTGGTCAGTGCATCGATCCCCTGTTTCACCAACTGCTGAGCCAGTTCAATTTGGTCGAGTTGGTCCACATTGATCGTCCAACCATCCACCTTCGAGCCAGCCTGGTGCAGATAAGCGATCCAATTAAACCCGGTATCCAGTGCCAGCTTGAGCAC
>SLHU01000227.1 GCA_007135995.1 Clostridiales bacterium
CCTGAGGACAAACGGACAGATGACTATATTTCAGGCCGATTCGGCTAAAGCCCGAAGGAAGATCAGGCATAACGATCATTATGGATCAGGGCGTTTACAGTTTCAACCAGCCCAGTATTGACAGTATTTACTGGGCTGCAAAGATATTATACGAGGAGAAAGAATATGGTTACACGAGTCGAGTTTAATAAAGACATGCAGCAGCTGCATCAGGAGATTATCCGTATGGGCGCTTTGGTTGAACAGGCGATCAATGATGCGGTGCGCGCGTTGACTGACATGGATATTGAGACAGCACAGAAGGTGATAGACGGTGACGATCAGATTGATGAGATGGAACGGGCAATTGACCTTCACTGCATAGAGATTATTGCCCGTCAGCAGCCGGTTGCCAGTGATCTGAGAGATGTCACTTCTACGCTGAAGCTGATTACTGATCTGGAAAGAATTGCGGATCATGCCAGTGACATCAGTGAGCGGGTTCTGGTACTGGAACAGCTTGAAAACAAGGTCGCTGTGCCTTATGACATTGCAACTATCATCCAAATGGCGCAGAATATGCTTAAAGGTGCGCTGGACGCATATGTGGCAAGAGATGAGCAAAAAGCAAAAAGCATTATTTTGATGGATGAAAAAGTTGATACCTTATATAATCAGCTGAAGGATTACCTTTCACACCTGATGTCAGTTGATTCGCAGAATGTCAAACAGCTGGTGGAAATGCTGCTGATCTGTAAATATGCCGAACGGGTTGCTGATCACGCGCAGAATGTTGCTGAATGGGTTTTATACTACGTACAGGGCCGTTTTAATGATCATCAGCATTAGCCTGCGCTGTGCTCAGCATCCTCCTCCAGTCAGTTGTGCAAAAAACGATCAAAAAAACGATCAGAGGCAATCTCTTTTAGATGAGATAAAAATAATATACAGGCGGTCATGATGGCGGAAGCGGCAGATTTGATAAAGATGCAGATAAGACAAGATTTGTTTTTATACAGGAGGGTGCCATGTCAAAATCATTAATCATCATAGTGGAAGATGACGCCATAATCGCAGAGCTGCTGGCCTTCAATCTCGAAAACGAGGGCTACTTGACAAAGCGTTATCCGGATGGACAGCGGTTGTTTTCAGATCTGCATCATTTTGAGGCAGTCGAGCTGTTCATTCTTGATATTATGCTCCCGGGTGATGACGGCTTCGAAATCTGTGCCAAATTGAAAAAAATGCCGGAGTACAAGTATATTCCTGTTTTAATGCTGACTGCCAGAGGTGCTGAAAGTGATAAGGTACGTGGTTTGCAAACAGGTGCGGATGACTATCTGACAAAACCCTTCGGCATGCGTGAGCTGATGGCAAGGGTTCAGACGCTGCTGCGCCGGTACAGGCAACTGCTTCAAGCTGCCGGGGGACAGGTGAATGAACAAACAGAAGAGCTGCCTGTTTCAGATCGTCCGGCACAGCATGACCAGAGCAGCCAGCTGACAGCCGGGAACCTGACTTTGGATGATGCGAGGCATCGTGTCTTTAAGGGCGGCCGGGAAATAGACATGACACATCGTGAATACGAGCTTTTAAAATATCTGATGCTGCACCGCGGTGTGGCTTATAGCCGGGATGATCTGCTCAATCGTGTCTGGGGATATGAGTACAGCGGTGAAACCCGGACTGTGGATGTTCATATCAGACAGCTGCGGCGCAAGATAGAAGAAGATGACGCGAATCCGGTGTTTATCGAGACCGTTCGCGGCCGTGGCTATCGTTTCGCTGACTTCTAAAATTTCAGGAGGCTCCTTAGTATGCTCAATAAAATATATGGTCTGCTGGCAGCGGTTCTGATTGCTGCTGTTGCGATTACCGGTATTACAGCTGTCAGAGTTATCAGCGTCTATCATAACCAGAGAACTGAGAGCCAGCTTCTGACGGCTGCCAGGATGCTTCAGCAGCAGCTGCGGGAAGCGGTGCCTGTCAGCGAGGCTGCAGAAAAAACGCTGCTGGTTCATGCAGAAGATGCTGCCTTGCTGCGTCTGACAGTTGTTAATATCGACGGAACCGTTCTCTATGATAATACAACTGATCCGACTCTTATGGATAATCATAAATACCGGCCGGAAATAGCCCATGCGATGAGTACGCAAGGTTCTGGCACATCTATTCGCCGCAGCACCACAGTTTCGGACGATATGCTTTACCTTGCGGTTTATGATCCGCAAGCTGAACTCGTGATCCGTACTGCTTTGCCTTTATCAGCCCACAGGGCTGCCACCCGTGAGCTGTACATCACGATATTGACCGTTTTGATAGTGGCATTGGTTTTGCTGGTGGCTATCTCGCTTTTCACCGCGAATATGATCAGCCGGCCTCTTCAGAAGCTGCGTCAGGCAGCGGGTTCGCTGGCCAAAGGGCAATATGAGTCCCGGGTTCCTGAGATGCATCTTGATGACGGTGAAGTTGCAGCGCTGTCTAAAACCTTTAACATGATGGCTCATCAGCTGCAGGAGACAATTGCCGATCTCGAAGACAAAAATGTCCGGCTCGATGCGATGCTGAACGCGATCATCAGTCCGATGCTGGCTGTGGATCAGTCGCTGGCAGTCCGTTTTATGAATGAACCGTCCAGACAGCTGTTCGGCCGAGACCTTGACCCTGAAAAGGCGGTTTATCCGCTGCTGCTGATCACGCATCAGCCGGCCGCAGAAGAACTGGCCCTGCGTTCCATGGATAACAAGCTGCCGCAGTCAGCAGAACTGGATTTACAGACGGTCGATGGCAAACAGCTTTATCAGGTGACAGTTTCGCCATTTACATCCAGTCGTTCAGAAGGGGCCATGATCAGTTTTTTCAATGTGAGCCAGGCGCGCAAATTGCAGAAAATGCGCAGTGATTTTGTGTCTAATGTCACACATGAGCTGAGAACACCGCTGACTTCTATCCGAGGTTTCATTGAAACGCTGAAAAACGGTGCGATCAATAATCCGGATGTCGCTGAGCGCTTTTTAGATATCATTGATATAGAGGCTGACCGTCTGTACAGCCTGATCAGCGATATTCTGACCCTTTCAGAAATTGAGGATCTGGTTGACGAAACCGATCATGAGACATTTGATCTCAATGAGGTCATTGAAGATGTTGCGGTTTTACTAGATGAAGCCGCAGCAGAAAAGAAAGTAAAGCTTCGATTGCCGGATACGGAAAAACCGCTTCTGGTTCATGCCAGCCGGCATCGCATCAAGCAGATTCTGATCAATTTAACCGACAACGCGATTAAATATAACAGACAGCAGGGGTTGGTTGAGATCAATGCTGAAAGAGTGGACGACCAAACAGTAAAGATTCAGATCCGTGATAACGGCTACGGTATTCCGCATGAATATCAGGATCGCATATTTGAGCGTTTTTACCGGGTTGATACAAGCCGTTCAAGAGCACTCGGCGGCACAGGCCTGGGCTTATCAATTGTCAAGCATATCGCACAGCTTTACAGCGGATCAGCTTCGGTTAAAAGTGAACCTGGCAAAGGTTCTTTGTTTACAGTAGTCCTAAAAATATAGTCTTCCTGAACGAACCGCGAGAATGCTCTGGCAGCAGATACGTGATAGGCAACTGTTTAAGGCTATGATACAATAATAGAAGATTTTACTCTGATGACCGGGCAGCAAATAGCTGCCCGGCTGTCCGTTCAGGAGGCATATCATGACAGCGGCTGAAAACAGACAAGGACAAGATATAAAGACCTACTGGCAGCAGTTTGAACAAGATTGCCAGAACTGCAGGGCATGTGAGCTGGGCAACAGCCGCAAACAGGCAGTTGTTTGGCGAGGTTCCGTACAAGCGCCCCTTATGCTGATTGGTGAAGGGCCCGGTGCTGATGAAGATGCGCAGGGCAAGCCATTTGTCGGCGCTGCCGGCAAGCTGCTCCATCTCCTGATGACCGCTTTCGGTCTTGACGAACAGGTGACGCATATCTGCAACATTGTGAAGTGCAGGCCGCCCCAGAACCGTGTGCCGACGCCTGAGGAGGCAAAAGCCTGCAAGCCATTGCTGGCCAGGCAGTTCCGTCTGGTACAGCCGAAGGTGATTGTATTGCTGGGCAGTACCGCTGCCAAATATTTTCTTAATACACAGGAAGGCATCACGAAAATCCGGGGCAGCTGGATTGAAAAGAGTGGTTATTTTATCATGCCTACCTTTCATCCTGCCTATATTCTCAGAAACAATCGTGAAAGAGTACATTTGTGGCAGGATATCGGCCTTGTCAGGGATAAACTGGAAGCACTGGGCTATCTTGAGGCATTAACGCACCAGCCAGAGATGCCTCAGGGCAGACAATAGTTCGTGATGAGGAGGAAGCTGGTATGTATCTGGAAAACAACCAAGTCAAACACTACCCCTTGATAATCGTGACAGCCTGGTTTCTGGTCATCCTCTGGATGGCTGTGATCTTTGCTTTATCACATCAGACTCAGGAAGTATCGAGCCAGTACAGCATGGGCATCGCGGAACGCATACTGGGAATGACTGACCCCGGTTATGATGAAGCCGCGTTGATTAATACTGAACAGACTGTCCGGGATGTGGGTCATGCTGTTTTATATCTGGTGCTTGCACTTTTGGTATCCTGGGCTTTTGGCACGCTGAATATTATCGATTTCAAAAACGTATTGCTGACGATTCTTGTCTGTGCCCTCTACGCTGTATCAGACGAACTGCACCAGGCTTTTGTGCCGGGAAGAAGCAGCGAGTTC
>SLHU01000035.1 GCA_007135995.1 Clostridiales bacterium
CTGGACTTGCGCCCTGTAATGACCAGAGTGCAGGGAAGAAAAAATCGACGAAAATTTCACGGGCAGGCTGTTATATCAAACCCATCCTGGTCCAATGTGCACTGGCTGCGATTAATAACAAAAGCTTTCCTTTTTACCGTTCACGCTATGAAGCACTGAAGCATCGCAGAGGGCATAAAAAAGCGATTGTTGCGATTGCACGCATGCTGCTGTCTGTCGTCTTCACTTTGCTGCAGCGAGGCGAACTGTTTGATCCGGCAATCTGCGAAGCAGCTTTGAAAAAGCCGGCTTTTGTGCTTTCTCCACAGCAACAACTGGAACATTTAGCTTCAAAATTAGGTTATGAGATTGTCAAGGTTCCTGAACCTGCTTGATTAAGGTTCTTGCATATGCTTTTCTTCATCCACTGTTCAGTGGCTTGTTTTCATGTGCCCTGAATCTAGCCAAATAAGCGTGCTTGTCATTCTCTTCTTTTTTCAGATTTTTCCACCTGCATATCTAGCGAATGGGGCAGCTTTGTTCACAGTGGTTCCGTATTATCATCAGATATTCAGTGTATCACAAAAGCTAAAGTGATTTCTATAAACCCACATTCCTCACCCCTATGAACCCTCTTTGCGGGGAATTATTGGTTTAAAACTACCACCAGGGTCAAGAAAAACAGTGGCATCCAGTCCAAGAGCGGTAAGAAATGCCAAGTGCCTACTGTTCGGCCCCCCCTGCAAAAAGAATCGCTGTTTCTTCAGCAGCATAACCTGAACACCCAGAAAGAGGGCGGCCAGCATGAATGCTGTCGGTTTAGCCGTAGGTTTGTTATCCCACCCAGCAATGGTCTGGTTGTTCTGTTGCAGGTAAAGACGCATGGATCGCTCCATCAGGCGATGAACCATCAAGGCAATGATCAGAATCATACCCAGCGCATCAATCCTGGCAGGGGTTTTCAGAAACAAATCATTGACCACCAGGGGGTCTTTGAGAAAAGCAAAATCATTTTCGACGCCATATTGGCCTTTATACGTTCGCAAAACACCGGCACTATCGAAAGCATCGGTTCCTGAATCAGGCACATTGGTGAGCAGTACGAAGCAGCCGGCCAATTCACGTTGTCTGGCGATTCCTTGCGTATTCTCCAGTACTTCCCAGGACAGTTGATATCGGGTTTCCGTTAGTGCCGGTTTGTCCTTGGCAGGCCGACCGCGTTTGCGTACAGCGACCGGTGTAACGGCGGGGACAACCCGGTGCAGGCTGGTTGCATATTTCTCAATCTGCCCGGCCGCCGTCTGCGCATCAGCCTCGCAGTAGTATTGCTGTGCGACCTTCTTGAGGTTTTGGTTGATGGTTGTGAGTGACTGACTGATCTGTTTGTCCAGTTTCTTCTGGCGTCGCTTGTCATGAGAACTGGAGTGAATGACAACCGCACGGTAAGTGACGCCATAAAGCGTTACCTGAGTCTCAAAAGCTTTATATTCGGCTGGCGGTCTTTTCTTACTGGCTGCTACTTCGTTGAGTGAACCCAACTCCTGCCAGGCCTGCGCCGTAACCGCCTGATCGATCGCTGTTTGGCATGCGTCATACGTAGCGGGCAAGCGTGAGATAAAGCGATTACCAGCCATTGCTTTCAGGTTCTGTTCGGTTACCATGGCAGAATCGGCCACGTAGACAAAGGCGCCTGGCCCCAGGCCATGCTGGGCTAACAGAGCGCTGATGCGGGTCAGCATGTCGTGATTGGATGTCTTATCCGATGAATTCCCATCCAGGGTTCTGCCAAAGATTGGAACACCTCTATCGACACACAGAAGTTCGGTCATGAACTGCTTGAGTTGTGGCTGGTTATCTTTACTGTGACCGTAGGTGATGAATGGCCCCGCCTGATCGTCCTCGCTGCTGTCGCGATACTCGCCCCACACACTGGTGGAGGTGGTGTCATAACTGACAGTTGAAAGATCCAGCGCAAATAACGCTGCTGCCCGACGGCCCAGCTCTGTGATAATCCTGCCTGTGCCGGCCGCGAAGAGCGCATCCAGAGATCGGGCCAGTGCGGTGTCATTGAACGCATGCGCATCGATGTCTTCACCTAAAAGCAGCTCAATGTCCTGGTTTTCCAGAAAGGACTCCACCCGATACAGCGGGTTACGACCAGATAGAACATCCAACACCATGGCCTGAACAACCAGGCCTGGCTGTACGTGCATCTGGGACTGAGTCAGATGATTGACCGTCTCGACCAGTTCCAGCCGACGACAGTAAGCGGCCACCATGGGCAGATGACCATAATTGTATACCTTTCCTTCTTTTATCTCAGCCCATTGCTCCGGCAGTTCTGCGTTATTCATCTGCATAAACTCTCTCCTTGATCAGTTCCAGATTAATCCTGGTTATTTCATCGACAACTGCCTGTAATCGCTGATGTTGCTCAATTCCTTTGATGGCGGCAGGTACTTGTGACAGGGGGATGTATTTCTGACGTTGTTGCCCATCTTCATTGACGACAACGTAATAACGCGGCCCGTGCCGTTCCCCCTGATGACACCTGCAGTTCTTTCTGGAACAAACCGAGTAGCGTTCGATCCAGGTTCCATGCAGTAACTGCGTGAAAGAAGCAAGCTCCTCAAGCAGCTGTTTTCGTCTGGCAATCAATTGTACGATCTTTGCGTTTGACATGATGATAGTATAGCATATATAATAAACGCTATACAAGCCGTTTTTTTATTCTCTCACAAAACAAGAGGCAAAAAATAGTTCAGTTCAGTTCAATAGGGGTGCGGAAAGTGGGTTGTAAGATAACTTTTCAACCCGCTCAAGCCATCCTGACCAGCGGTGGTGGCCGCCGCGATCGGAACAGAAGCATGTTTTAGTTCTCAGCTTCTGCCAATATCATAAACACTGCGAACCGTCAGATTTTCCGTTGTTCCCCTCAGCACTGTAACCAGTTTCTCTTCATTATTCATATCAAAATAATTATCAGACAACAGCACATCACCTTCCGTGCTTACGATCTGTACCGACCTGGCATAGGCTTTCGATCGGACTCGAATCGCCTGATCCAAAACCTCTATTTCCAGTTCAGGATCTTCTAGGGCAAAATATTTCGGCGGATAGAACAAGGCGGTGCCTTCTGAGACCACTGTACCGTTCATCTTAAAAGCGAAGCTCAGATAATGTCTGACAGGATCACAGTCAGGAAAATCCAGGGTATCAAGCCATATCGCGCTGGCAGGCGCGGCGGTGATCAGCGTTGATCCTTCCTCAAGGATTTTTGCCTGGTTGTCGCGAAGCTGCCAGCAGACTTCGCCTGTGATCGACTCACCTGTTTCGTTGGTCACGCATAAACGGGCCGAAGTTTCCATATCAAACGGTTCCTGGTTTATATTGTTGCCCTGGTTAAGCAGGCCTTGCTCCTCACATGAAACAAGAATGGGCGCGAAAAAGCGTTTAGCATAATAATGCAAAGCTTTCCAGCGGCCTTCATAGTCAATACTGGCCCACGACGCCACCGGCCAGCAGTCATTGAGCTGCCAGTAAACAGCCCCCATACAGCGGCCGTGGTGACGGCGCCAGTGCTCTACACCATATCGGATCGCCTCCGCCTGCAGCAGCTGCGACGCGTAAATAACAGTCTCAAAAGAGTGTGGGTACAGGAAATACTGGCTCATGTACTGCATGATTTTGCCATTCGCGCCATTATTTCGCTGATGCTTGTCCATCACATGCGAGAAGATATTTCTGTCTTCCGGCAAGGTGAACGTCTCAATCGTTTTCAGATCAGGGAATGACTGAAACCCAAACTCCGAAACATAACGGAAATAGTGTTTCCTGTATTCAGTAAATGGCTTATTGCTGTGCCATACTTCCCAGAAATGAACATCGCCCCGGTCCGGATCGTTCGGATAGTCAAAGCTGCCGCCCGATGACGGGCTGGCCGGCCAGTAAGGTGTCTGGGGGTCTTGTGCCTGAACAATCTTCGGAAACAGGTACTCATACATACGGATATAATCGCCAAACTGACGCGGTGTATACTGCCAGACTTTGCCGTCCACTTGCCATTCCATCTCATTATTGCCGCACCATAAGGCCAGACTTGGATGGTGGCGAAGCCGGCGGATATTATCGGTCAGCTCGGCGGCGATATTGGTCTCAAAGTCATCACTGAGTTCATAAATGGCACAGGCGAACATAAAGTCCTGCCAGACCAAAAGGCCCAGCTCATCACAGATATCGAAGAACCAGTCGGCCGGGTAGGCAGCGCCGCCCCAGACGCGAACCGTATTCATGTTGGCCAGAACCATATCTTCCAGCAGTTTACGGGTACGCCGCGGTGTCATCCGGGTAAAAAGGCAGTCTTCGGGAATATAGTCAGCGCCTTTGGCGAAAACGGCTGTACGGTTCACCTGATGAAAGAAGCTTTCGCCAAATACATCCTTATGACGAATCAGCTCCATGGTGCGAAGGCCGATTTTTCTGCTCCAGCTGTCCACAAGCGCCCCATCTTTCAGCATTTGTACTTCCAGCTGGTATAGAGCCTGTGCACCCATGCCATTAGGCCACCACAGCTGAGGATCTTCTATCAGCACCTCGTGCGACGCGTTGGCCTCGTGCACCTGGCCATCTGGCGACGTGACTTGTATTTTAAACGTGTGGGCGTCTGCCTGAGCGGCGTCCGGATACTCAGCGCTCACGTCTATCTGCAATTTAACAGCGTCGTTATCATGGAATTGACGGCAATACAC
>SLHU01000333.1 GCA_007135995.1 Clostridiales bacterium
AACCGGGATCCTGCAGCCCAGCGAACGCGGAAAAGGTGTAAGCCGCGTCTGAAAGCCCCGTGTGAACATCATCCGCGAGTTGCCTGACAAACACAGCCCGCAGCAGCAGTCACATTTCTGATTGTTGACCAGGTGCTGTCAGTAGAAAAGGCCGGCCGGCTGCTGCAGATAAAAAGCAGCCTCCACCGTTAAAAGGAAACGAGATAACAGCAGTCATATTGCGGCCGGATCACCGGTTTTGACAGCTGTTGTGTACGGGTGGTACCGCGCGTTGAGCGCCCCGTGTAGGGGTGCTTTTTTTATAGGGAGCAGAGACACGGAAATACCCCGATAACAAGACACGGACAATCACCCAGATAGAGAGACACGGAAATACCTCGATAACAAGACATGGACAATTATCCTGATAACAAGACACGGAAATACCCCGATAACAAGACACGGAAATACCCCTGATAACAAGACACGGACAATCACCCCAATATAGGAGGAACCATTTCATGTATCAGAAAGTTTCTGGAGATATGAGTTTTACACAACGAGAGCAGGAGACCCTGGCCTTCTGGAAAAAAGAGAAAATATTTGAAAAGTCGATGGAGCATCGCTGCGGATGTCCGGCTTTTACTTTTTACGACGGTCCGCCGACTGCTAATGGCAAACCGCATATTGGTCATATCCTGACCCGTGTCATCAAGGACATCATCCCGCGCTATAAGCTGATGAAAGGTTACGATGTGCTGCGAAAAGCCGGCTGGGACACGCACGGCCTGCCTGTTGAGCTGGAAGTTGAGAAGATGCTGGGCATTAACGGCAAGCCGGCAATCGAAGCTTACGGTGTGGAGCCCTTTATCAAGCAATGCAGAGAAAGTGTCTGGACGTATAAGACTGAATGGGAGCAGATGTCTGACCGGGTAGGCTTCTGGGCCGATATGTCTGACCCTTATGTCACTTATGAAAACGAGTATATAGAATCTGAGTGGTGGGCCCTTCGCAAGATCTGGGATAAAAATCTGCTTTACCAGGGACATAAAGTTGTACCTTACTGCCCGCGCTGCGGCACATCGCTGTCGACGCATGAAGTGGCCCAGGGCTATCAGGATATAAAGGAATCATCTGCTTATGTCCGTTTCCCGGTTAAAGGCGAAGCTGACACCTATTTTGCCGCCTGGACCACAACCCCCTGGACCCTGCCTTCAAACGTAGCCCTGTGTGTCAATGAAAAAGAGGAATACGTCCTGGCAGAAGGAGAAGAGCAAGTTGGAGAGACAGTAAAAACTGTCCGCTATTATATGGCCGGTGTTCTGGTGCCGCAGGTGCTGGGTGAGCACTTTCGGGTGCTGCGGAAAATGCCCGGTTCTGAACTGGTTGGCAAACACTATGAACCTTTGCTGCCCTATGCCGACAGCATCGTCGAAAAATCAGGCAGATCCGCCTTTTATATCACGTCCGATCCGTTTGTCACGCTCAGTGACGGTACGGGTATTGTTCATATCGCACCGGCCTTTGGTGAAGATGATGCCAGGCTGGGGCGCCGATACAACCTGCCGTTTGTACAGCTGGTCCGTGAAGATGGCACGATGAGCGATGAAGTAACCGATTTCGCCGGTGTTTTCTGTAAGGACGCCGACCCCGGCCTGATCAAAAAGCTGGCGCAGACCGGCCGACTGATAAAAAAAGTGCCCTATGAACACAGTTACCCGTTTTGCTGGCGCTGTGATACACCGCTGATCTACTATGCGCGTGACACCTGGTTTATCAAGATGACCGAGCTTCGTGACAATCTGGTGCGCAATAATCAGCTGGTTAACTGGATACCGGACAATATCCGTGACGGGCGTTTCGGCAAGTTTCTTGACAATGTGCTTGACTGGGGTATTTCCCGCGAACGCTACTGGGGGACCCCGCTGCCGATCTGGACCTGCGGCTGCGGCCACCAGCATCTGGTGGGCAGTATTGCTGAGCTCAAAGAGCGTTCAGATAACTGTCCCGATTATATTGAGCTGCATAAGCCCTATATTGATCAGGTGCATATCCGCTGCGATGCGTGCGGCGGCCAGATGACACGGGTCACCGAGGTCATTGACTGCTGGTTTGATTCAGGTTCAATGCCTTTTGCTCAGTGGCATTATCCATTTGAGAATAAAGAAGTTTTTGACGCGCATTTCCCGGCCGATTTTATATCCGAAGCCATTGACCAGACCCGCGGCTGGTTTTACACCCTCATGGCGATCTCCACCATCTTATTTGATGTGCCGCCTTATAAGAACGTCATTGTTCTGGGTCTGGTCCAGGATAAAGACGGACAAAAAATGTCAAAGCATAAAGGCAATGTGGTTGATCCCTGGCACGTGCTCAATCAACAGGGTGCTGACGCTGTCCGCTGGTATTTTTATACAAACAGCAATCCGTGGCTGCCGTCTCGTTTTTCAGATGCTGCGGTGGCCGAATCACAGCGTAAATTCATGAACACACTTTGGAATACATACGCTTTTTATATCATGTATGCCAGAATTGATTCGTTTGACCCGACCGGGCAGACCCTTGATAAAAACCATCTCCCGGAACTCGACCGATGGATTATCAGCCGTCTCAACAGCCTGGTCAGCAAAGTGGACACGCTGCTTGAGCAATATGACATCACAGCATCCGCCAGAGCCATTCAGGATTTTACCGATGACCTTTCAAACTGGTATGTGCGGCGAAGCCGCGAACGTTTCTGGCAGTCCGGCATGGAGCCTGACAAGAAAAATGCTTATCTGACTTTGTATGCCGTGCTGGAAACGCTGACACGTCTGATCGCGCCTTTTGTGCCCTTTATGGCTGAGGCGATGTATAAGAACCTGGTTTTATCGCATCAGCCAGACGCCGCGGAGAGTGTCCATCTTTGTGATTATCCGCAGGCCGATCAGCATCTGATTGACACAGACCTGGAAAAACACATGGATGATGTGCTGAGACTGGTTGTCCTTGGACGTTCAGCGCGCAACGTGGCCGCGATCAAAAACCGCCAGCCGCTGCAGAATATGTTTGTCGTCGCACCGCGTCGTCTGCCGGAAGCCTATCAGGATCTGATCCGTGATGAGCTGAACGTGAAGCAGCTGACCTGGCAGGATGACGAAGAAAGCCTTCAGGATTACCGGTTCAAGCCCCAGCTGCGGACGCTGGGCCGTCGCTTTGGCCCGAAGATCCCGTCGCTGACGAAGGCACTGGCCGCACTTGACGGCCGGGCAGCAATGGCAGAGCTCAAAAACAAGCAGGCGCTGCGTGTTGAACTTGACGGCGAAGCGGTCAGTCTCAGTGAAGAAGATCTGCTGATTGAGTCTGTTCAGGCAGAAGGCCTGGCGACTGAAAGTGATCGCGATTTCACCGTCGCGCTTGATACCGTTCTGACGCCGGCACTGGTAGAAGAAGGCTTTGTCCGCGAGATTATCAGCAAAGTACAGACGATGAGAAAAGAAAGCGGATTTGACGTGCTCGACCGCATCCTTTTACGGCATCGGGGAAATGAACGGATCGCCGCGATTATCGCACGCCACCAGTCGGAAATCTGTGATGAGGTACTGGCTGACGCGATTTTAGAAGAAGAAGGCCCAAACAGTAAAGAATGGAACCTGAACGGAGAAACCTGTGTGCTGTCAGTCGAAAAGAAAAACCGCGGGCAGTGAGACAGCCTGCCAGCCGGTTAAACAGGAGCAGGTGCCCTGAACCTGATGCTGACAGACCAGATCGCCTTGGAATGCATGAGAAACATTGGTCGATCACATATTGATGCCGAAACAGGCGGATTTTGTCACGAGTTGTTGACAACTTGTCCGCAATCCCTTAAACATCGGGGTATATAGTATGTATGTACCCCGGACCCGGAAAGTTAAAACGTATGCAGCATGATCAGTTTGTTCAGTGATGCGCTGCGGCTGTCCCGGGGCAGAAATAAAATGGTGAAAACCAAAGAGGAGTTATATATGCCCGTTGTTTCTTTAGGCCTTCTGACCGGAGGTCTGGCCAATTTCAATCTGCAGAGCTTTCTGATAACCATTCTGGTGCTCTGTATTTCGCTGTCTTTCCATGAGATGGCGCATGCCTGGTCAGCCAATCGCCTGGGCGACGATACAGCTGCTGTACAGGGCCGTCTTTCGCTTAATCCGATGGTTCACCTTGACCCGATCGGCTCGCTGGCCTTTATCATCGGCGGGATCGGCTGGGCGAAACCCGTACCGATCAACCCCGGACGATTTACAAAAGCAAAAACCATCAAGAACGGCATCATGCTGACCAGTCTGGCCGGGCCTTTATCAAATTTGCTGCTGGCAACTGCTTCAGCGTTTTTACTGTATGTGACCATCACCTTTGCTGTTCTGGCCGGCGGCCAGGGTGCTTTTGCCGAGATCATCTCACAGCTGCTCAACCGCATGTATTTCGCCAACATTATTTTGGCCGTCTTTAATCTGCTGCCGGTACCGCCGCTGGATGGATTCAAGATTTTCGGGTCTGTGCTGCCCGATGCGATTTATTACAAGCTGATGGGTGTTGAGCGATATATCGGCATGGTGTTTATCGTTTTAATCCTTTTTGGCCGCGGTTTTCTGGGTACGGTGCTGAGCGTGATTGCCTGGCCGTTCAACCAGGTGATCCTGCAGCCCATCCAG
>SLHU01000050.1 GCA_007135995.1 Clostridiales bacterium
TCTGAACCGTGAGATTCACGCATTATGCCGTCTCTGGTAAAACCGGCTATTTGCCATCGGTTACAGCTTTTGATAAATATTACATCATGTTGTCATGACGTAATAAATAAAAACTCAAAAACAGATCAAACATAAATCATAGTGCAGAATAAGCGAAGCTTGGCAGATCGAATGAAGATTCAACATAAATAAAACGCAGATCAAAAATCAAACATAGATCAGAACATACGGTTGAGGTGAAATATATCATGCAGCAGACAGGCAAAAACAGACGCGGCGGGCTGGCCCTGGAGGCGGCAATCGTTATGCCGCTTGTGATGTTCACTTTGACCTCACTGCTTGCATTGCAGGCAGGCCTGACTGCAGAGATAAAACTAAAGGGCGCACTTGACAAAACGGCAGCGGAAATCAGCCTGCTTGTACCGCTTTGTGATCTGGTACTGTCGGGCGTTGATCTATCAGATCTGGAAAATCAAAACCTGGCGGCAGAAAAAAACATCTCGTCTTTGATCGCATCGTCAGATTCTCAGGCGTTTTTTTCATCTGACATCATTCCATCACTCATCAGCGACGGGTTGTTCGATCTGGCATCATCCGCTTTGCTGGCCCCTTTTATTCATCAGCGTTTAGACTACTGGATTGATCAAGGAGAGGTCCATCATCCGGGTTTTTCGAGGCAGATTGAGCAAAGAAAACTGTTCTTGCATACAGCGCCCGATAAAAACCAGCTGTGGCTTTGTGTTGACTATCAGCTGAAAAGTCCATTCGGCCGTCCTTTTAACCGTTATCAACAGGTAGTTGTGCCGCTGTGGACAGGCAGCCGTAATGCTGAGCAAGACGACGAAGAGGAAAAAGACGGTGTCTGGATGCTGGACAATTTCAGCCGCGGGCAGATACTTCGCCGGCATTATGACGCTAACCTGCCATTCAATTTTCCGGTTATTGCTCGATTTTCAAATGGTCGGGCTGTTTCCATAAAAAGCATCGATCTTACAGCACCCAGTTATCAGGATCTGCAGGTCATCAGGCGGCGGCTGAACGACCAGGTCCGGCAGCTGGCCGAGTTTAACGGTGCGAAAAGAAATCAGGAGGGACGAACCATTGAGATCAGTGCTGATGACATGAAGGAAAGACGCCTGCTGCTGATCATTCCAGCCAACAGTCCGCCGGCTGCGGTCAGCTTGTTAACTGATCTGAAGACCGATACCGCCTTTGCCGGTATCGACTTTCAGTGGCGAACGCATGGCAACAGCCTGCGCTATCAGCCAGATGATCAGGATCAGGATCATGACAGCGACACCTGATTTAAGTAATCCTGTATCATATAACCGTGGGGCAAACGAAGTTAGCTCTTAGATAATCGGGCGGCCTCGCCCATTGAGCGAGAAGCCCCACTTAATCCCTTCAGGGTTAAGTAATGGGAGTATGTCACTGCCTTAAAGCGTTTGCTTGTATCTTGGCAGACCATAGGTTATCATTTATATTGAGTAGAATGCTATTTAAAACAACAAATATCACATGCATAGAAACGGGAATATCATGAACAGTTAACCTGCGTGCCCGGCAGGACAGTCGAGTTTTACAGACGCTTTTATTGTGTCTGGCAGACACTTTGAATGATCTGCTTTTAATATGCGAAAGGAGAAAGACGGCTACCTGCTCACAACAAATACCGTGAGTTTTTGCCGGCTTATATATTCTTAATGAATGAGAAATTGAAAGATGAGGCGGCCGATCTGCTTTTTAGAGCTGTCATGTCGCTTGAATCCGTAGATGAATGTTATGATTTTTTTGAGGATTTATGCACCATAGCGGAGATAAAATCAATGGCACAGCGGCTCCATGTAGCAGTTATGCTTCGTCAGGGAAAGACATACACAGAGATCTGCCAGAAAACGGGCGTCAGCACGGCAACGATCAGCCGGGTGAACCGTGCGCTGGAATATGGCGCGGATGGTTATAAACTGGCTTTGTCACGCCTCGATGCTCAGTCATCAGCGGCTCCATGTGATCCGCCGGCATCATCATAACAAAATCTGCAGATAAATCATCTGGCCGGGCAGCTGACTTGATATTCAAGTATTGCCTGGCTGGCTGAATGTCTGTCGGGATGTGCAGCATGACCTGCAGCAACCCACATAAATGAATTTTTAACCAGCAGAAAGGGATTATCCATGAATTTAATCGATAAGATATTCGGTTCACATTCCGATAGGGAAATTAAGCGCCTGATGGGCTATGTGAACGCGACAGAAGCACTTGAGGAAAAATATAAGTTACTGACGGAAAGTGAACTGAAAGCGACAACCGGGCAGCTGAAACAGCGTCTGGCTGAGGGAGAAACGCTTGATGATATTCTCCCGGACGCGTTCGCGGCGGTTCGAGAAGCATCCCGCCGGGTTCTGGGCATGGTTCATTACCGCGTTCAGCTGGTGGGCGGCGTCGTTTTGCATCAGGGACGTATTGCAGAAATGAAGACTGGTGAAGGTAAAACCCTGGTCGCCACCTTGCCGGTTTACTTGAACGGACTGACCGGCAAAGGGGTTCACGTTGTCACGGTGAATGACTACCTGGCTTCACGTGACAGCGAGTGGATGGGCAAAATCTACCGGTACCTGGGTCTTGAAGTAGGCCTGATTGTTCATGGCCTGAGTAATGACAAACGCCGAGAAGCCTATGAAGCAGATGTGACTTACGGTACCAATAATGAGTTTGGTTTCGATTATCTTCGCGACAATATGGTCATTTATAAAGAACAGATGGTTCAGCGCGATCTTAATTTCGCGATTGTCGATGAAGTTGACAGTATCCTGATTGATGAAGCCAGAACACCGCTGATTATTTCCGGCAAAGGTGATGCCTCGTCAGAACTGTATGAAAAAGCAGACCGCCTGGTGAAGCGCCTGAAAGTGGCCGTTGTTTCTGAAACAGATGATAAGATGGATATTGAAGATCTTACAGAAGACGCCGACTATATCGTTGATGAAAAAGCGAAGTCAGCTGTTTTGACATCAAGAGGCGTTCAGAAAGCAGAACAGTTTTTTGGTCTCGACAATTTGACAGACCAGGAAAATTACCAGGTGAACCATCATATCAATAATGCACTGAAAGCACATGGTACGATGCATCGCGACGATAATTACGTGATAAAAGACGGTGAAATTATTATCGTTGACGAGTTCACCGGCCGCCTGATGCAGGGCCGCCGTTACAGTAACGGGCTTCATCAGGCGATTGAGGCCAAGGAAGGTGTGAAGGTTGAACGCGAGAATAAGACGCTGGCGACCATTACTTTCCAGAATTATTTCCGTATGTACAGCAAATTATCGGGTATGACCGGTACGGCACTAACAGAAGAGACAGAGTTCAGATCAATTTACAACCTGGATGTTATCTGTATTCCCACCAATCAGCCGATGATCCGCGAGGATTTGCCGGATTCTGTTTATAAAACACAGCCAGGCAAGTATAAGTCGCTGCTTCGCGAAGTGAAAGCAGTCAATGAAACAGGTCAGCCGATGCTGATTGGTACCGTTTCGGTTGAAAAATCTGAATTACTGTCAAAATTATTTAAAAATAACGGCATTGATCATAATGTACTCAATGCGAAGAATCATGAAAGAGAAGCAGAGATAGTCGCTCAGGCCGGGCGTTTTGGCACGGTGACAATTGCCACAAATATGGCTGGCCGCGGTACCGATATCCTGCTCGGCGGCAACCCTGAGTTTATGGCCCGCCAGGAAATGCGCAAACAAGGCTATGATGAAGATCTGATCGAAGCGTCTACCACGCTTAATGAAACAGATGACATGGCCATACTGAACGGCAGAAAGCTATTTCAGGAACTCAAAACCCGGTTTCAGGCTGAGACGGCGCTTGAGCATGAGAAGGTGATTGACGCCGGCGGCCTTTATATTCTTGGTACAGAACGCCATGAATCGAGACGTATCGATAATCAGCTTCGAGGCCGTGCCGGCAGGCAGGGTGATCCTGGCAAAAGTAAATTTTATCTTTCACTCGATGATGAGCTGATGCGTTTGTTTAATGGTGAACGGATGACGAAGGTTTTTGGTGCATTGGGTGTTGAAGAGGATGTTGAAATTGAACACAAAATGTTGTCCAACGCGATTGAATCGGCCCAGAAACGGGTAGAGGGCAGAAACTTCAGTATCCGGAAACATGTTCTTGAATATGATGATGTGATGAATCAGCAGCGCGAGCTCGTGTACGGCCAGCGCAGAAAAGTGCTGGAAGGACAGGATTTGCACGAGTATTATCAGAAAATGATCACACAGGTCATGCGTGAAGTGATGCTTGATTTTTGTGCTGATCTGCCTAGTTCCCGAGACTGGGACGTCACGGCTATCAAGGCGAAAATACAGGATATATTCGGTGATCTGCCTGTCTTGTCAAAGCTTGATGAGGCTGACCGCGGACTTGACGCTGAAGAATTGACGGAGTTGTTTGCGCAGGCGGCGATTGAACGGTATGAAGCACGCGAAGCAGAAATCGGTTCTCCGGAAATGATGCGTGAGGCAGAACGGGTCGTACTGCTGAAGACGGTTGACAGCAAGTGGATGGATCATATTGATATGATGGAAGATCTGCGCGGCAGCATCGGTATGCGCGGATACGCGCA
>SLHU01000346.1 GCA_007135995.1 Clostridiales bacterium
AAATACAGCGCAAAAGTCATCGTTTGCTTATTCAAGGTCTTTTCGAGTTTCATCGCATACTCCTCCATGATTGAAATCATGTTATTATCGAAATCATGTTTCGAAGCCAGTTAACGCGTCATTACAGACAATTTGAAAATGAAAACGCGCTTGTTCATAAGGATCTCACAAAGAGGCCAGAAGACTTGATTGACCTCATACTTGCAGATACCGGATTTTGGTGATACTTCTTATTCTCATTTTAGAAATCACAGCGACATTCTGATAGGCAAATGCGTCAGCATGTATGAAATAATGTCCGTATTTATTCGAAGGAACTAAACGAATAAATTGTGCGCAATCCCCTTCTAAACCACTGGTATAGGTGGGGAGGGTTCACCGGACGGATACAACCTCTATCAAACAGCCTGGTCAGACTTGCTGCGGTCAACTGGCTGAAGGCAACAGGAACTCCCCCTTTCTACAACAAGAAAAGCCTGATTTCCACAAAAGGAAACCAGGCGGATGATTGAAAATAAAAAACCAAGACCGGTTTGATCACTTAGCGTAAGCTGATCTTTTTATTCTGATCGTTTTGATGCATATGTCCGGCTATTTCAAGATACTTTGATCTGGCCCATAATAAACGGCACAACCTGGTCAAGCTCAAGATTCATAACCTGCGCTATTTCATTATGCAGAACCTGTTTAGCTGTTTTCAGAGTTTCTGTATCAGAGCTGCTGAGCGTTTTCCCGTCTTTTTCCAGCTCCGTCTGACGGGCATACAAAGTTTTAATCAGCCTGGCCAGTTCATGCGGTTTGCTTTCTTTCAGCACTTCAACAAATTTAGCTTTCCTGACCTGATCATCGAGATTCCAGTCACTATCAAAATCAGGCATTGTCTCAATCAGTGAAAAAATCTCTTCTTTCGTCATGATATCTCTGATATTCGCAGTTGTATTATCAGTTGGAATGTAAATTGTGGAACCATTACCCTGAATTGGCTCCAGAACATAATACTCCTTTTTTTCATCACCGCTGAATGCTTCACGGATGATATCAGTGACATGACAGACACCGGTAGAACTGTACACAATATATTGTCCTTTTTTTAACATAGTTTCCTCCAATATTCATAACCCCTGGCTTGGCAAGCAAGCTTACCATATTTGCCTGTAATGACCGATCACAGGCACTATTCCCATCAATCATCTAAGACAGTTTCTTTTTTGTGCGCGGATAATTTCTGTTTTTCCCAGATATTTTCCAATATGTCATGCCTTCCGGCTGAAAAAATGTCTGGGAAATAACCAAATCTCACGAAGTGTATTTTGCTACACAACGTAAATCGACAGAAAAAGCAATTCTCGCAACAACGATAAATCGCCGAAAACTGCTTGATGCACTTCTATTTTACCACTTTTCGCACCATTTTGCTAATCAGCGAATCGCCTAATTCAAAATGCTGCTGAAAACATAGATTGAAAACGGATCGCTTCGCCTGCTGCAGATCATTTTTTGATTGAATCAGCCGATAGCCCTTTATACCAATAGAAATCATCTCAACAATGAGTCCAAATACAATCAGAACACTCAGTCCTGCTGCCATCGGATTCTGCCAGATCACAGTGACATCAATATCACTGTCTCCAAGCAAACGGTTAACCACTGCATATAGCCTGTTTCCCGTAGAAAATCATCTGGTCAAATGAGCATTCAGGTGGTACGATTTATTCATGAAAAGACAAATGAGTGATTTCCATCCACATATTTCTTTTGGAATGATCGCTTCCGAAGCGTTGTGTCTTCTGTCCGAAAACAGCGGAGGTTCTGAGCTATGCCGATATTAGATCTGATGCCGCTGCTTGTACCGGGCATATTGATACAAGTCCTGATTCAGGCATATTATGTTAAGCACTGCTGGGAAAACAAACAGCTGAGCGGCAGACAGAAAGTTTTCTGGCTTATTTTAATCATCTTATTTCATCTGCCCGCGGCAGCTGTTTATCTTTTTGTGACCAGAAAAAAGCTCGGGCAAAAGCTTGATGATCAGAATGCAGATCAACTTGAAAAAAAAGATGTTCAGACAGAGCAAGGTATTTTTGTTTTCCTGATCATTGCTTTTGAAGTGTTCGCTTTGCGCATGATTTTTCTGAATCTTGATTCTGAGACTTTCAGACCCCTGGCGCTCATGACAGGCATGATTTTTATATTGATGCTGCTGATTGGCTTTCTGGGGAATCAAATAAAATCTGGCCTGATCCGCCTTGGATTGCCTTTTCTTCAGCTCATGCTGGCGGCCATCCTGATCTATCTTGAAGACACACAAAGCAGCCAGATGATCATCCTGACACTGATCGCAGTTTTGATCAACAGTTATCCGCTCAGGTGGGGCAAAATCTATTCTGCCGCCTATTTTACAGTCTATCTGTCAATAGAACTGATACAGGCAGCTTTAATACAGACCACGCCTGAATGGTTTGTTGATGACCTGATCAGCAGACTTTATGCTGATGTACTGGTATTCATTCTAGTCTTCGCTTCATTTTATTTGTTGAAACGACAATATCTGCTCAACGGTCAGCTGGCATCAGCACTCGAAACAACACATGAACAGGCAAAGCGAATCAACGAAATGAGTGTGCTGGCTGAGCGTCAGCGCATCATTGGAGAAATACACGATACGGTAGGCCATACACTGACAACAGCCATTATTGCGCTGGAAGCCGGTGATACGTTGATGACTCGCGATCAGCTGGCCGCACAAAGCAAATACACGCTTGCCGCCAGGCAGATTAAGCAAGGTCTTGATGACCTGCGAAATGCGGTCCGCACCATGCAAAAAGATAACCGGATGACGTTCAAAGAGCGGATGCAGCGACTGATTGCGGACATGAGAGAAACGACTGATTTAGCATTTAACGTTATAACCGAACTGCACTCTGAACCGCTGCCCATCCAGCAAAGTATTATGCTTAACGCAGTAAAAGAATTTGTCACCAACAGCTTGAAACATGGTGACAGCCAGTCAGTCGATCTGCTGCTTCAGGAATTTGGTGAGCAGTATCATCTTATTATCAGCGATGATGGTAAAGGTACACCAAACATTATCTTCGGATTTGGCCTGCAGACAATTCGCAACAGGGCAGAAAGCCTTGGCGGCAGTATGACAGCAGAGAGCCAGCCTGATGAGGGTTTCTCGATTCATCTGACACTGCCATCTGGCCAGATTATATCAGACAACGCCAATACTGAAGGAGGTTCACAGCATGGATAAAATACGTTTGCTTCTGGCAGACGACCAGAGCATGATCCGTGAAGGATTGAAGTCAATGCTGAGTACGTATGACGATATTGAAATTGTTGCGGAAGCGGAAAACGGACAGCAGGCAATTGATTTATGTTCAAAACTAAAACCGCATATTCTTCTGACCGATATACGAATGCCCGTGCTAAATGGAGTTGAAGCGACCAGAGTAATCAAAAACAATCAGCCGGGTATCATTGTGATTGTCCTGACAACCTTTGATGATGATGACTATATTTTCGACGCGATGACAAGCGGCGCTGCCGGCTATCTGCTGAAAAATATCAGCAGCAGCCAGCTTGTCCAGGCCCTTCGTGACAGTATGAAAGGCAATCTGATTCTGCCTGGCCCGATTGCGTCAAAAATAACCGCACGTCTCACTTCTGCTGCTGGCAGCGGTGCTCCTGGCAAAGGTGTACCTGGTACAGAGACTGCCACGCTGGGTTCAACTAGAGCAACAGTCAGTCATTCAACTGAATCTGATCTAAAGCAATCTGGCATATCAAACCTCGAGGCTGAAGATTTTTCCAACCGTGAACGAGACATTATCAGATTGCTGGTTAAAGGCAGCAGCAACAAAGAAATCGCTGAAGCGCTTTTTTTAACCACTGGAACGGTGAAAAATTATATCAGCCAGATCTATTTGAAACTAGGTGTCAGTGACCGCGCGAATGCCATTATCGCCTTGAATAATCTGGGCATCGGTTAAAGCTTCTATACGGCACAAGCATCAGCTAAATTGGCTGCATAGCCTCGTCACCAGCTGAAAAATTTGAAAACCTTAAAGATCAGCTGCAAAGCGTCTGCACTGGTACCAGATCAGTGAAGGGTCAATATGCGTAAAATCAGATGAACAGGTTCTGGCCATCGCGCCTCTCAGCTCTTTTGTCATCCGCATGATCATATCCTTCAACCCTTCAGCCCCATTTTCACGAAGCGGTTCCATAACAGCTCTGCCATCTGACACAGCAGTGGCCTCAAGTGCCAGGGCTTTGAACACGCCATGTCAATCGTAATAATCATGGATATGACGCAAATGATGACCTTTTATATGACCCGGGTCACTCATCATATGACCTTCATGACCGTTACAATAAAGCCAGTTAGTCAAAGTCAATCAGCTTCTGGCCAGACACCCGGGACAAAGGTTCTGACAAGGAAATGAAACGACTGCGATCATCTGATAAAAGCAAAAATGATTGAGGAGGAACATAACATGAATGATCTGGTTTTCACAACAGAGATGCTTCTGATGCTGCTGCCGCTTCTCGCCATACAGCTGGGGCTGGCGCTTTACTGCATCGTAAAAATTGTCAAAGAAGGTGTCGCGAATCTCAACAAACCCGCCTG
>SLHU01000220.1 GCA_007135995.1 Clostridiales bacterium
AATTATATGAAAATGGGATCAGCATAACGGGTGTTCAAGACGGATTTATTTTTGTAATAAAAGGTTTGAATTCCCAGAGGAGCAATTATGTTGTATAATAAGGACAAGCCAAGCAGCGGCGGCCAGGATTCAGAGCCCGGTTGTGGACGGTTCATAACTTTTGAAGGGATTGACGGTTCAGGGAAAACAACCCAGATCGCTCTGCTGGCAGACCGGCTTCAGGCGGACGGTGTTCATGTGAGAACTATGAGAGAACCTGGAGGCACTGTCATTGGCGAGGCGATCCGCGGTATACTGCTTGATCACAAGCATGCGGATATGCACATTGAAACGGAGCTTTTGCTTTTTTCAGCAGCAAGAGCACAACTGGTTCGGGAAGTAATCATACCGGCACTCAAGGCTGGTATCTGGATTATTTGTGATCGCTTCTACGATTCAACCGTTGCCTATCAGGGATACGGCCGCGGTCTGGATCTGGACATGATACAAGCAATTAATGGACTGGCATCAGATCATTGCAAGCCAGATGTAACAGTCCTTCTCGATTTGCCGGCTGAGACTGCCTGCGGCAGACGATCGGCAAGAATGGCGACAGCCGATCGAATCGATTGTGAAAGCTTGTCTTTCATGGCGTGCACACGAAGGGGTTATCTGAAGATAGCTCAAAGTGAACCGGACAGATTTATAGTGGTTGATGCGGAGCAGAAAGAAGAACAGCTCGCGCAACACATATATAGCGATATAAGGAGGGCTTTGGCATATGAAACTAATTTTTGCGATTGTACATGATGAAGACAGTCCGCGTCTGATGGCGGAACTGAATCGCGCCGGCTACCGGGTCACCAAACTGAATTCGTCTGGTGGTTTTCTTCGATCGGGAAACACAACATTGATGATTGTAGTAGATGATGATCAACTTGACGAGGTTCTCGGCATCATTCGCAAGTATTCAAGCAGTCGCCAAGCCGCGATCAATACAAATGTAACACCTTCTTCTATGGGAGGCTCATATATTCCCTATCCAGTGGAAGTAATGGTTGGCGGTGCTACCGTTTTCGTGTTGAATGTCGAGCATTTTGAGAAAATGTAACATGACGTTTACCTCGATTATTGGTCAACATGATGTTAAAATGCGCCTCGGCTCAGCTGTAAAAGGTGTGCCGGGGCATGCTTATGTCTTTATAGGACCATCTGGTTCAGGCAAAACAACATTGGCCAGAGCTTTCGCGCAGGCGCTGCTGTGTGAGAACGCGACAGACATTGGTGCTTGCGGGCATTGTGTCTCATGCCATCATTTTGGTAATCTTGTACATCCTGATTTTATCAGTCTTGAGCTGGAGCCAAAAGAGAAGACGATCAAGGTTGAAGCTGTACGAAGCAAAGTTTCGGCGGATATCGCTATGCATCCACAGTTTGGCAATCGCAAGGTGTACCTGATTGACGCGGACAATATCAATGAGCAAGGGCAGAACGCACTGCTTAAGTCGCTGGAAGAACCACCGGCATATGTCTATTATCTTTTGACTGTCTCAGGACTTGAGCGTTTGCTGCCTACGGTCAGATCGCGTGTTGTGCCAATTGTGATGCAGCGCCTTTCTGGTGAAGAGATTCAGCAGGTTCTGGCAGAAAAAAATATTCCTCATTCAGAGTTGACAGCGTTTTACGCCCGATTTTCGGGTGGCTTGCCGGGAGTCGCTGTAAATCTCGCGGGTAGTGAGTGGTTCTCCACCCTGCGAGAGGAAACTATTAGTCTTTATCAGTCTGTCTGTACGCAATCCAGAGCCTGGCTGCTGACTGAGGGTTATTAGTTTCTTGACAAGAACCGGGATCAGGCATATATTGTCCTGGACATATTAGGAAGCCTGATTCGAGATCAACTGGTACTGGTGATCAAAGATCATTCAATTAAGCTGACAAATGATGATCAGCGTTGTCTGTTAATGAAACAGCCAATTATAAATATGGAAACAGCAAAAGCGAAGGAACGTCTTAACAGAGCCCATAAAGCTTTGCTTCAAGCACATCGCGGACTTGATGCAAATGCCAGCTTTGAAGGGCTGGCCTGTCAAATTCTCTTAGCTTTGCGAAAGGAGCTAACTCATGCCTAAAGTTGTCGGTGTCCGATTTCATGGAACCGGTAAAGCTTATCATTTTAGTCCAGGTAATCTGCATATACATAGAGGTGATGCGGTTATTGTTGAGACCGTACAGGGTATTGATCTTGGTATTGCAGCCGATGAAATGATCGATATACCTGATGATAAACTGATCAACCCGCTGAAAGAAATCATAAGAATCGCTCATGAAGATGATCTTAAGAAATTTGAGGAGAATCAAAGAAGCGAAATAGAAGCCTACAAAATCGCACGAAGCAAGATAGAGACCCGGAATCTTGACATGAATCTTGTTGATGTTGAATATGCCTTCGATAATCGAAAAATAATATTTTATTTTACAGCCGATGGCCGCGTTGATTTTCGAGAACTTGTCAAAGACCTTGCAGCTGTCTTCAGAACCAGAATAGAACTGCGCCAGATTGGTGTCAGAGACGAAGCGAGAATGATTGGCGGACTGGGCATTTGCGGCCGCGAATTGTGCTGCTGCTCATTTCTGAATGATTTTGTTCCTGTTTCAATAAGAATGGCAAAGGCTCAGAGTCTTTCAATGAATCCGGCGAAAATATCGGGTGTCTGCGGCAGACTGATGTGTTGTCTGAAATATGAGCATGACGCGTATGAAAATGCACGTTCCCGCCTGCCCCGGCAAGGCGCTGTTGTGATGACAGAAGAAGGACAGGGAAGAATAGAAAATGTAAATCTGCTCAAAGAAACTGTGTCAATACGTCTTGATCGGGGCGGCGAAGCTGATCTGATCACTTTGCCATATGAAGCAATTGATGTGATCAAAGGGAAAACAGCAAGAAAGTGCAAAGATGATTGCGCGGACTGTAAAGCTTCCGGAGGCGGACATCATAAGCAAGCGGATAATAACTGAAGCGCTGATCAAACCGTAGTTTTGTAAATTTACATGTGATCGCTTGCTGAAAATTAAACAAAGTGATAAAATTGTTCCGAGAAACGGTTCAATGAACGGAGGTGTTTATTATGGCCCATGTAATAAGTGATGCTTGTATTTCGTGTGGTGCTTGTGAAGGTGAATGTCCAACCAGTGCGATTTCTGCCGGAGATACATTGTATGTGATAGATCCGGATGCCTGCATTGATTGCGGTGCATGCGTACCGGTCTGCCCTGTTGACGCGATTTCTGCTGAATAAGAGGCAGTCCATCAACAAAAGACAGAAGGGGAAGTGTATCTTCCCCTTTTTTATTGCTTCCATGATAAACTGAAATATAAGCGTTCCTGTTAAAAACAGACGCTGATCAGTCAGGGATAAGTGGTGTCAATCAGATGCAGGTTATGATCGGAGGGATTATGACGCACCCTTTCAAACATCCGGATGATCTGCCTGAACAGATTCCTGTTTTCGATGATGAAAGTCTGGAAGATCTTCAACGTGCCGGCTTTCGCATGATTCAAAAAAAGAAAGGGTTCCGATTCGGAACTGATTCTGTTTTGCTGGCAGCATATGTGGCTGAACATTATAAGAAAACGCCGGGCAGATCATTGACGGCAGGTGATTTTTGCGCGGGCAGCGGATCGGTCAGTCTGCTTTTAGCGGCCAGGTTGAAAAAAGCAGTGATAACCGGATTCGAGCTGGATCCAGAAGCTTGTGATGTCTTTTATCGAAATATCAGGCTGAACAAACTTGATCACCGAATGCAGATTCATCAAGCTGATCTGAAAACCTGCTTTTACACAAAGAAAAAAACGGATCGTCCAGAAGACTGTCTATCCGGCTTCAGACATTATTTCGACCTTGTCATGGCCAATCCTCCCTATCAGAAGCCAGAAAGAAATTTCGGATATTCAGATCGTGACTTTCATGATCCTTCTTTGCCTGATCAGGATGATCAGATAAAATCAGCCTGGTGGGAAGCGCAGCTGCCGCTGGATAACCTGGTAGAAGCAGCGGCTTGTGTTATAAAACAAAAAGGGCTGTTCTTTATGATTCACCGGGCACATCGGCTGCCTGAGGTATTTGATGCACTTTCAAAATACCGCTTCACGCCTGTCAATCTAAGGCTTGTGCAGCCTTTGCGTGATCGGGCGCCTTTTGTTTTTCTGATCACCGCACGCTATCTGGGTAAAAAAGGCGGTTTTCGCGCAGCACCAGCTCTTGTGCTGTATGATTCGCCTGGTCAGCTAAGCCATCAGGCAGCCGTGTGGTATGGGCATGAATCACCTATGTCTGAGGATCTGCTATGGCAGAATGTCAAAAAAGCAAAAAACAATCATCCACTGAAACAATAGGGTGATAAGCCGGGAAGCGTGTGTACATGAATAAAAACATTCAGGAACAAAATGGAAGAGATGATAAACCGGATTATTTTACAGGTCGTCCCGGCAGCCTCGCTTTAGCCGCAACGCCCATTGGCAATTTAAGCGATATTTCCCCCAGACTGGTTAAAACGCTGGATGAAGCTGATCTGGTGGCGGCTGAAGATACGCGCCGGACAATAAAACTCTTAAATCATCTGGAGATACGGAAAAAAATG
>SLHU01000262.1 GCA_007135995.1 Clostridiales bacterium
AGCAACGTGTAGTCTGACAAAGCTTCCAAAGGACTGTTCTCATAAATAACAATACTGAAAACAGGTGTTTGATCACCATAAGCTTTCTTGAAAATGCGGATCGCTTCCAGAACCTCAGACGTTGTTCCAGAACGGGAGGGCACAATGATCAAAGGAGCCCGGAATATTTTACTGTAGTAATTTTCATTCAAGATAATGTCACCTGCTTTAACGGCAGACGCTCTGATGCCGGTTTTTTCCATAAAGGTCATGTGAGCTGAAAGTGAAAGCCAGTGACTGCTGCCGCAGGCAATAAAAACAACTTCACTGTATGTCCTGCTTGAAAAAAAGCGGGCGATGTCTTCTTTATAAAAACCTATGTGAGCTTGTGTTTTTATCAAGCTTTCATGCTGCTGAAATATCTCATTTTTTGATTCAAACATCGGCAATCCTCCAACCAGATTCAAGTTTTGACCCATTCGTATTATCGCTTTCAGAAGTGTCCGGCTTCTGAGTTCCAGTCATCCGTTTACATACTGCCAGTCAGGACTGGATGCACTCAGCCGGGGAAACGCGTGTCTTCAGGCAATAAGACGAATGAGCTGTTATCGGGCATACGGTTGGTAAGATTGTCTCACCGCTCAATGATCGCTCCTGTCCGTGACAGGCCTTCTGACAGTCCAGATGATTGAATTAATTTTATTTTACTGCATAATGATAGATATAACATATATAAACCATCTGTATATATGGACATATCGATTGTGAAAGGAATATATACATGCGATATGTGGCAAATTACACTGGGCGAGATCAAAATATGCGCGGCACGGCTGATTTTTCATATTTGATCCAAATAAACTCTGCAGGTTCTTATGAGTTCGATGAGCCGTCTGGCCCTGTCCATCGGCCTGAGGGCAGAAATGACTGGTATTTGTCATACCAGCATGAAGGCAGGATGAAAATCAAGACGCAAGAAGGTTACCGGGACATCAGCGCGGGCGATGTGTTTTTGTACAGACCGGATGAGGAACAGTACTACGGACAAATTGATCAGGAGCCATTTAAAAACTATTGGGTTCACTTTACTGGTTTTGGCACCGCGGAAATTATCGCGGCGGCAGGACTCGCTGAAGGGCGTGTCTTTCACGTAGGACACCGCATTAATCTGGTTGGGTTATATGAACAGATTATTGATGAACTGATGTTCAGAAAGAGCAGATATGCGCTGATCACCACTGCCATTTTGATTCAGCTGATTGGAAATATCGGCCGTCTTCACAATCAGTCGAAAAAAGAGGTGAAACAGGATCACCTAGTGGTTAAAAAGTCTTTGCGGACAATCCACCAATCCGTGCAAGAACCTGTTGCGGTCAGCGAACTGGCTGCGGTCAATCACATGAGCACCAGTCGTTTTTCAGCTGTTTTTCGTGAGACAGTGGGACTGTCGCCGCAGCAGTATATGATCAATTTCAGACTTTCAAAAGCGTGTGAACTGCTAAAATATTCACAGCTGAGTATTAGGCAAATAGCTGGGCTATGCGGTTTTTCCGATCAATTATACTTCAGTCGTGTTTTTAAAAAATATATGCACAAATCACCCGTGCAGTGGCGTAAAGAGAATCACGATCTAAAGACGTAGCATGTAAAGGCAAATAACAGGTGGTCCGATATCATCAGTTTCATCATCATGGGTATTTATTTATGAAATTTATCAATAAAATGAAGGCGAGGCATTTATGAAAGCGTTAGTTTACTATGGTCCGGAAGATTTAAGATACGAAGAGGTCACAGATTCAGCTCCCGGCAAGAACGAAGTCCGTGTCCGGGTCACCGCAACCGGCATCTGCGGATCAGATGTTCACGGTTACGCAGGACTGACCGGCAGAAGAATCGCCCCGATGATCATGGGCCATGAGTTTTGCGGTGAAGTGGAAAGTCTGGGCGATGGTGTTGAAAAACTAAAATCAGGCGACCGGGTGATCCCTTTTCCGATCATCGCCTGCGGCCAGTGCGATGCCTGCAATCAGGGATTTGAAAACAAGTGCCGTGACAAGGAATTTTTTGGTGTGCTGACCAAAAACGGATCCATGGCTGAGGCTCTTTGCGTGCACGAGGATCAGGTAATCAAGATAGATGAGCGCATCGACGATATCAGTGCATCCATGGCAGAGCCTCTGGCGGTCGCGCTGCACGGGATCAGGAGAGCACCTGATCTGAAAAACAAAACAGTCTTTGTAGCGGGGGCAGGTACGATCGGCCTGTTTGTTGTTTCCCTGCTTCAGCAGTTTGAGTGCGCGAAAATAATTGTATCCGATCTAAATGCACATCGCCTGTCTGTCGCGAAAAAACTGGGGGCAGATGCTGTGATCAAAGCTGATGAGCAGGACGTGAAATCAGCGGTCTTTGAGCTGACCGGCCAAAAGGGAGCAGATGTCTCTCTTGAATGCGCAGGTATAACACCTACCGTAAGACAGGCCCTGCACGCTCTGAAAATTGGCGGCCATGCAGTCTGGATCGGCAACTCAGCCCGACAGATCGAGACAGATATGCAGGACATTGTCACCAATGAATGGAATATTTCAGGCAGCTTTCTTTATACCAGACAGGACTTTATCGATGTCATTCAGATGCTGGCATCCGGAAGCATTGATATTTCACCTGTGATCAGCCAGACGATCGGACTCGAAGACGGGCCTGCCATGTTCAGCCGGCTCTATAAAAGTCCCGGGGATCTGGTCAAAGTCGTCATAACAAGCGAAGCGCCACCAAAAAGCCGATAACCAAAACAAACAGCCTTATGCTTTATGCCTTATTTAACATATCCGTTTTTAAAGCATTGCTCTTTCGGCAGTTTGATTTAGCTGCAGAGGACGACCAGCGGGCGCAAAGTCCTGGTATAACTGCGCTGCAATAGCGGGCGTATAACCCATGATTTATCTGCATCATGGACGACCAGCGGGTGCAAAGCCCTGGTTTTACTGCGTAATCAATGATTGTTGCTTTCTTGAAGGAATCAAACGAACTTTATGGCGGCAAATAACGTCTGATAGATATCAGGGTACCAGCTGTATCGTGTCTGTTCGTCTTTGATCTGGAACAGATAAGCTGTTTACCGGTCGTGCTGAACAGATCAGCAGATCTGGATCAAACCATACAGCGGTCTATCTGGAAGAGCATGGGATTCGTATCCGAAGCTGAACTGAGCTTTGATCATTGATATGGGAGGATTTATTATGAAACGTTCACATTCTGTTTATTATATAGCGATTGCCCTGCTGATTGCTGTCAGCCTTATTTTCTCGGGCTGTAACGGTCGTTCACCTAGTATCAGCGCCAGAGATCTGATGCAGCAGGTAGAAGCAGCAGAGTGGCCCGATACAGCCGATCTGCCTGACTCGGCCTTCATTGAGTCTGCAGCAGCGTTCAGCTGGCACTTAATCAATCTGGCAGGCCGGAACGATGCCGATGAAAATAAAATGATTTCACCTGCTTCTGTTTACCTGGCACTGGCAATGACTTTGAATGGTGCCGATGGTGAAACAAAAGCAGATATGATGGAGACTCTTGCGGCTGAATTTGAAACAGCGGACGCATTCAACCAGGCAGCCAGGAACTGGCTGATTCACTTGCAGCGGCAGACCGAAGACGCCTCGCTTCATATTTCAAACGCGATCTGGTATCACGACGAGTTCGAAGCCGATCCTGACTTTCTCCAGACGAACGCGGATTATTTTGACGCTGACGCGCATCAAACAGATTTTTCAGAAAGCCAGGCAGCTGACCTGATCAATGACTGGGTCAGTGAAAAAACAGAAGGTAAAATTGACAGTATTGTCGATTCAATCGATCCTGACACTGTCATGTTCCTGATCAACGCGATTTATTTTAACGCAGACTGGCAAAATCCATTTGAAGCAGAACTGACCAGAGACCGCAGCTTCTACGCAGCGGATGCTCAGATTGAAACGCCTTTTATGCATCGCATGGGAGCAACCGATTATTTGCAGATGGAAACGGCTGAAGGTGTTATGCTCCCGTATGCTGACAATCGCTTTGGCTTTGTTGCGCTATTACCAGATGATGCGTTATCCGCTGAAGAACTGCTGCAGCAGCTGGATCAGCCGAAACTAAAGCAGCTTCTTGAAAATAGGGAAACAAAAATGACAGATCTTGCATTACCAAAATTTGAGTCAGAGTATGAAACAAGTTTGAAAGACACGCTGACTCAGCTTGGACTTAGTCAGATGTTCAATCCGGCTGCTGCTGATTTTTCGCTGATGCAGCCAAGCCGCCAAAAAAACCTGTATGTCGAAGATGTTAAACACAAAACCTATATTCGTGTTGATGAGAAAGGCACAGAAGCCGCCGCGGTCACATCAGTTGAAATGCGGGTAACCAGCGCACCTGAAACAGACCATATACTGGTTTTTGATAAGCCATTTGTCTATCTGATTATCGATCTTGATACGCAGCTGCCGCTGTTTGCCGGCACTATGAACAAGCCCTGAGTGAGTGAAAACACCTCTGCCTGGGCATGCGGCTTGAAAGACATGCGGCCTAAAAGGCGATTGTTCACGATTTATTTCATTGAATGTCTGAATATGGCGTTGCCAACGGATGGCGCTTCTTAAC